>CBIHRH010000060.1:0-13039 GCA_966212365.1 uncultured Emticicia sp.
ACTCTCCATTGTAAATGTGTTGTTTGCCTGACCACTTTGGTCTCGCATTTGCATTCTCAACAAGTTAATGAACTTTATTCATCCAGCCTCTCAGCTTTCCGACTCGCTAAAACTAAATTTAAGTCTCTGAAAAAATTTAACTCTTTTTGAACAACTTAATCCGTTTTACTGTTTTATTTTTACTCTACTTCTCTTTAACTTTTTTTGTTTCGTTTTTCTTATTTTTACTAAGCGAAACGGACTGCAAAGTTACGACTCTTTTTGAATTTAAAAAAATATTTTTTGATATTTTTTTTCACTCTCCTTATCTCCTCAACCGCTCTTCGTAAACCTCTTTCCTTTATTTTCCTTACTCTCTCAATCAATCGGGGTGCAAAATTCTGAATTATTTATTTTAAAACCTAATTTATTTTAAAATTTATTTTCAACTCTTTACTTCCCTCATCCTCTCTTTCTTTACTCTCTCAATCAATCGGGGTGCAAAATTCTGAACTTATTTTTACAATTCCAAATTAATTTCAAACTTTATTTTTAACCTCTCCCCAATCTCCTGATTACCACCTTTTTACTATGCTCCTGCTATGTAACGCTCAGTGCTTTCCTCATTTTTGGGACTGCAAAGGTACGGCGCTTTTTGGCATTTGTCAAGTCCCCCTTACAAAGTTTTTTCACACCATTCCCTTACTTTACTTACTACAAGCTAATTACAACTTTGCATTTTTTGAATGTTTATAGAAGTTCTTGGTATTATCCTATCTATACCTTACTATCCCTTCAGACCTATATAGAGTAGCGTTTATTTACTCTCAGGAATTGTGAGTGATATTACCTCAACTATATGCCGAAATTATGTGGAACAGTTTTTTATTATCCTTCTATATATAGATGCAAACAATCACAATTCATTAAAAACACACAAATTTTCTTTGCCATGAGAAAAAAGAAAAAAGGAATACTTGGTTTCTTCGACCGATTTTCAAAAAAAGTAACTAAGGCTACGGGTAGTCCCTATGCTTTTGTAAGTGCTTTCCTCGTGATTATTATATGGGCTTTATCCGGGCCTTTATTTGATTTTTCAGATACCTGGCAATTGGTAATTAATACAGGCACTACCATTATTACCTTTCTAATGGTATTTATTATTCAGCAATCTCAGAATAAAGATACGGTTGCGCTACAGATTAAATTGAATGAGCTGATTGCATCAAGCGATAAGGCAAGTAACCGATTAATTGATATTGAAGATCTGTCGGAGGAAGAATTAGAAAAGGCTAAGGCTTTTTATAGAAAACTTGCAGAACTGGCAGAGAAAGAGGATGATGCTTTTATTTCTCATTCAATTGAGGAAGCCAGCCAGAAACATGAAGAGAAATCTAATTCACAACGCAGACAACGCAGACCCAAGGCAGCCATTAATAAAGAAGAAAACAATAAAAAGGAAACCACTAAGGCGACGACATAAAAAAAGCCCGACTCTCAGGTCGGGCTTCTCTTTGACTGCTTATCTGGCAAATGCCGAAGCAGCTATATTATCATTAAACACGATACTTGTTGTTACTTTCACTGTTCGCTTATCTGCGGTACTGTTATAAGTTGATTCTGATGGGTATTTAATACCATAAGGAGACGTCGCGTAGTTAGTATAATCTTCTGTGATAACCTCACCACTGGCCAGGGTCAGTTTTCTTCTGTTCAATAAACCTGTTCCCTCATCAAAGTACAGATTATATTTTACACCTTTCCCACTCAACTCTACATGGTTTACTTTTTTCCCGTTTAAGGTTTCTGAACCAACCAAGGTGGCTACATATCCTTTCTTCTGATAATCCCAGAAAGGCAGTACCATTTCTCTTAATTCTCTACGCATATTTTCCTGCTCTTTGGCACTCAGGTCTTTTGTCTCGTATTGTGTATTTTTATCACCGCTTCCAAGAGGTACTTTCAACCAACCCTCATTTCCCTTAATACCATATATAAAGGTTCTTTTCAGAATAGTCTTTGATTTAGACATAGAGCCATCACCAAATGATGCCTTCACATCCATATCGTAGTCGGCGGCCGAACCACTTTTATAGCTTTGCTTCATCGAATAGGTATTCACACCATCCCAAAGCGACTTGCCCCCTGTAGCCTCTATATATTTATCAAGAACACCTTGTGCAGTTTGAGCAAATGCAGCACTTACTGAGATTGCGAATGCTACGAGACTGATAATCGATTTTTTCATGTTTGTTGGATTAATTATGTTTCCCTATTAACGTAATTTTCTCTCTTCCATTTTCTTAGACCTTATTTATTCTTTAAGGTTTAATTTTCTTAGTTTGTCCGAAACGATAGATAGTCTGGTTACCTTCGGCATTTGGTTGGTCATTATAAACGATTATATCGTTCAAACGTAAATCGTGTTGCATCGATGGATTAAGCAACTTCACCACCACCTTATGTTTACCTTTTGGCAATTGGTAGTTCCAAAAAATCTCATGCCTGCGCGTACGAAACTCTGTAGGCATTTCTACAGTTTCAAACAATTTACCATCTATATATATTTCTGTATTCAGTATTATATCTTTCACATCTTTATCTTTCTTTTCAGCAACTCCTTTTATTACAAGACCTGTGCCTTCAAAATCAAAACTATGTTCATCTTTGATACTTTTATAAACAAAGATTTTGTCAACGGGATATGTCTTCTCAAAACTTTGCTCCCAACGAACTAACTCAGGCTTTTGTAATAGGATATTTACTTTGTCACCAGTAACCTTGCCCCCATTTCTTTCAATATTCTGCAAAGCATGTTTCAAGCCTATTTCGTATACCTTATTTAATGAGATAGAAGTATATTTAAAATCAATGTCCTCTGCCTCTTTCAATCCTATTTTCCAATAAGCTGGTATTTTTGAATAACCTAACATCGTTCCCAGAATACCGCAGGCCGATGAAGGGTTACAATCAGCATCCTGCCCGCAACGGGTGGTTATTTCTATGGTTTTTGTAAAATCTCCCTTACCATATAATAAGCCTAACACCACATACGCCGAATTCAGTTTGGCATCAATATTAAACGGAGTGAATACACCGTCAGGACAACCAATATCATCAGACCATCTTTCCTGTAAGGCATACCATGTTTTCTTCCAATCGTTTGGGTATAGTTTATAATACTTAATCACATCAGCTATACATTTATAATACTCGCTTTGCTTCGGAATTGTTTTCAAAGCTTCATTAATAATGTATTCAATATTATTGGAAGAAAATGCCAAAGTATAGCAAGCACCCAGAAAAATACCACCATACCAACCGTCACCGTAGTTCATGATATGTCCGATTTTATCCGAAATCTTAGAGGCAGTATTCGGCATTCCGGGTGACATCAGTCCTGCAAAATCGCATTCAATCTGATAATCGATGCAATCGGCATGAGGGTTGTGTAGCCAATGCCCCGATTGTGGTGGCATAATATTATGTAATATATTGTAACGGCCTGCCTGATTGGCATGCCATAATGCATAGCCTGCATTGGCGTAGGCTTTGGCATGAGATTCGACTGGAGCATCCAGCCCTTCTTTTTCGAGGATATCTACAAAAGTTAAATCCATGTATAAATCATCGTAGAGACCAGGGGTTTCAATCATCGTCTTTTTCAGATAACCATCATACCATGGGATGGGCTGATACTCATTAATAATTGTACCATTGTAGCGAAACTCCATCGGTCCACCGAAAGTTACGCCAATGGTCTGGCCTGCCCAGCCACCTTTTATTTTATCATGCAGAACCTCTTTTGATAGCGTTAGGTATTTTTGTTGTGCTTGACTAATCAATGTCAGACAAACAAGTAGTGAGGTAAGGATTTTTTTCATAGATATTTATAGGTTTTGAATAGATAGTCAGGTTATTTGTGGCGCGAGCTTCCAGCTCGTGGTAGATGCGGACACTTTTATAATACTTACTAATACTGAATCACTTAAAAATAATCTTCTACTTTCATATACTCACCGCGAACGTCCCGTTCGCGCCACAAAAATACGTTTATCAAATCTCACTAATCATCTCCGCCACTTCCCTACCCGTTTGCATAGCCGCATTTAAGGATGGATAAGCCAGATAATCACCACAACGATACAGGTTTTCATTTAATTTCAATTCTTGCTTCTTTGTACCTGCAGGAAATTTCACTGCTGCTTCAGGTATTTGATAAGTGCGCAGGTGTTTCCAGACATTTACCTGTGCGCCGAACCAGTCATATAATTCACGTTTGATGCGGCTGATATGATTTCGTTCGTCAATTTTATCCAAACCGTGGGAACTTACTGAAATCAAAGTTTTACCGGCTGATCCATAAGTTGGGGCAATATCGGTAGGCACGCATAGGTTATGCACTACTCCTCTGCGGTCAGAATTTAAAGTTAGAAATTTCTGTCCTCTTAATGGTGAATACTCTGCCGAAAAATAAGTACTGGTGCTTATCTGGTAGTCATAAGTTTTATCTTCCCCTAAAAGATTGGATGACGTGTGTGGGTCTGTAGCTATCACAATTCTATCCGTTGTCAGAATTTCTCCGTTCTCCAAAAAAACCTGATTATTTTCTATTCCCTTTACACGGGTGTTCAGAAGGATTCTTTCCTTTGAAATCAGGTCTGAAATTTGTTCGGGTATTGCCTGCATACCCTCAGCAGGTAGGGCCATCTCTCCTTTAAAAAACTGCTTGAAAACAAAATGGAACAGATTGCTTGAGGTGCGCAACTCATTATCAAGAAAAATACTACCAAAGAATGGTCTGAAAAACTGATGAATGATTTCTTTACTCCATCCATACTTTTTCAAAAATTTAATGGTTTCAGTATCATCCATTCCAAATAGCTCTTCATCTGGCATATCTGATACATATTTAGCAAATCTTTTAATTTTTACTCTATCATTCCACGAACCAATCGGCGAAAAAGCCATCGAAAGAAAACTACCTTTACCTTTGAACGGATTTTCAAGTTTTGCGAATCCTTTATCTGCTTTTATCAGAGCCCCTGATTCAAAATATTTAAGGTCTAAATGGCTGTAGTTTAGTATTTTACGAGCTTCAGTATAATAGGTCAATAGTGTCTGGAAACCCCTGTCAAGTCTAAATCCTTCTACCATATCGGTACGTACTCTCCCACCTAAAGCGTCTGAACTTTCTACTATTACGAAACTCATCCCTTTATCATTCAGATACTTCGCACAGGTCAATCCTGCAATCCCCCCTCCGATAATCACTGTTGAAAAGTCATTCATAAACTTTTAATCTCCGTTTTTCGTTCTTTACTGTAGAAAGTTTTGAAAATTCAATTTTAAACCACTATTTTGTCTTAGAAAACACAAATATAGACGGATTTCTTAATTACATCTTTGTCACAACATACTAAATCTTTAATAGAATTTTCGAGAAAATAGAATGAATTATCAAGTACAACAGGAAGGAGAGTTTAAATATATTGACGAAGGTAGTGGCGATACGCTACTGATTTTGCATGGCTTATTTGGTGCATTAAGTAATTTCGACGATGTGATTGAAGGTTTCAAACATCGTTGCAGGATTGTTATTCCTGTAATGCCTATTTATGATATGCCCATGCGCGAAGCAAGTTTAGAAGGACTGCAGGCATTTATTGAAAGATTTATTGCTTTTAAAGAGCTGAAAGACATTATCTTATTAGGTAATTCTTTAGGTGGACACGTAGGTTTGTTATATACTTTGGCTCACCAGGATACCGTAAAGGCATTGATACTGACCGGAAGTTCGGGCTTGTTTGAAAATACAATGGGTGGCTCGTTTCCTAAACGCGGTAGCTATGACTATATCCGTGAGCGTGTAGCCTATACGTTCTACGACCCGAAAACAGCCACAAAAGAACTGATTGACGAATGCTTCGAGATTACTTCGAGTATTCCGAAATGTATGAATATCGTACAGATAGCTAAATCAGCGCAACGCCATAATATGGCTAAGGAGATTCCTAATATAAAAGTACAAACATGTCTGATCTGGGGACTTAACGATACCATTACTCCTCCGCATGTGGGTTTCGAATTCAATCGTTTACTTGAGAATTCAGAACTGTATTTCATAGACAAATGTTGCCATGCCCCTATGATGGAGCGACCCGAAGAATTTAATCATTATCTTGCCAATTTCCTCGACAAAGTTCAGGATGAGGTCTTGGCATAATTTTTTATGATATTTCTTCGGAGAAATATATTATAAAAATATTACCAGAATGACGGCTGCTCAAATTATCAACCACGAATTACCCATCCTGAAGCTAAGCGACACAGTTGGTGACGCCTTAGGCTGGATGGAAGAAAATCGTATTGGACAATTGGTGGTTGTCGATAATGAAAAATACCTAGGTATTATAAGCGAAGATATATTGTTGAATTATGATGAAGACTTATTGATTTCTGAGATAATGCCGCAATATTCAGGCGTATACATTTTCGATTACCAACATCTATACGAAGCTTTAGGACTTATTTCAAAATACCACCTCGAAATATTGGCGGTAATAGACGAAGAACAGATTTTTGTAGGCAATATTACAGCCACCGAAATTTATAACAGATTTGGCGAACTCCTCGGAACGCAAGAACCGGGAGCCATATTAGTAATTGCTATTAAAAACAGAGATTATTCTTTGGCAGAAATCAGCCGGTTAGTTGAGTCTGATAATGCCAAGGTTTTAAGTAGCTATTTTTCAGGAAATCAATATACCGGGGAAGAAAACTCAAAACTTACAATAAAAATCAACCGTCAGAATATCACCTCAATCGTAGCCACCCTCGAACGTTTCGGTTATATGGTTGAAGGTGCCTATGCAAATGAGCCTATTGATAGTATCGAGCAGGAACGCTACGATATGTTGATGAAATATCTTAGTATTTAGCTTCTGCCTGTTCTACTTTTGTGGTATGCTTGCGCAAGGTTCTCATAATTAATAAGAGACTTATTGTCGTTAAAATGACCGATGCCAGAAAAGGAACTCCAGGGAAATAGATGGGAGCGTCTTTCGCTGTGAATCTGGCAAACAGGCTTGTCATTAATACAGGGCCTATGATTGAGGCTACACTATTCAAACTGGTCAATGAGCCCTGCAGCTCACCTTGTTCATTGGCAGGCACTTGCCCTGAAATAATACCCTGCATGGCAGGCCCGGCTAATCCTCCCAATGAAAATGGTATCATAATGGCATATACCATCCAGCCCTCATTGGCAAAACAATAGGCGAGCGAACCCAGAATTGAAAACATAAATCCTGTATAAATTGCTTTTTTTGTACCCAATTTAGGAATCAGAATACGTGTAAGGAAACCCTGCACTAAAGCAATCATTACACCTACGAAGGTCAACGACAAACCCACCTCGCGCTCCGACCAATTGAATTTTTCTTTGGTATAATAAGTCCAGGTACCTTGTGTAGAAAAACTTGAAATATATAATAAAAACAAAGCCGCTATCAGGCCTATTATCATCGGAAATCGGCGTAGATTTATTAAAGCTCCTACGGGATTGGCTCGTTTCCAGTCAAATTTTCTACGGTTTTCTAAACTTAATGATTCGGGCAATACAAAGTAGCCATAGAGCCAGTTTAATATAGTGAGCGCTCCTGCAACCATAAAAGGTGCACGAGTACCAAAATCACTCACAAAGCCTCCGATAATAGGCCCAACGATAAATCCTAAACCAAAAGCAGCCCCGATCATACCGAAGTTCTGTGCTCTTTTTTCGGGTGTACTGATATCTGCCATATAAGCGGCAGCGGTAGTAAAACTGGCCCCCATGATACCAGCAATAATCCTACCTACAAACAACCAACCGATTGAAGGAGCAAAAACCAATAGCAGATAGTCAAGCCCGAAGCCAAAAAGTGAAGCTAATAACACCGGCCTACGCCCGTACTGGTCGCTAAGCCCGCCCATAACCGGAGAAAAAAGGAACTGCATCACCGAATAGGCTGCAAATAGCAAACCGCCATATCGGGCAGCCCCACTGGTATCGACATGTGCCAATTCTGAAATTAATCTTGGTAAAACAGGGATAATTACTCCGAAGCCAATAGAATCTATTAAAACGGTAATAAGCACGAATGAGGTAGCAGCACTCTTTTTAACGGTCATGGTTCAGTAAGTTTTACGCAAATTAATCATTTTTCCACCGTATTTCTTTACTAACGGATTAAATTTGCGTAAAACCAGCTAATTTATTTTATTTCTAAATGCGAATATATTTTTATAGATTATCTACAAAAAGCCGCTTGTCTATTAAAACGAACGCCTTTTTTGTGTTTTACACGCCTACTTTCTTGCTTTTCCCTTTGTATTTTTTGCGCTTAATTGCATTTCTAATTCTTTGATTCGCTTTTCCTGCTCAATCATATAGAGCGTTAGTTCTTCTACTTTTAACAATAACTTCGAGGTCATTTCGCCTAAAGCAACGCCATTTCCTTCTACTTCTTTGGTAGTTGGTATTTCTGGCAGATGTTTGTTTTGTTTTACAAAAGCTTCTAATTGTGTAAGCGGCATCAATTTATAGTCTTTTTCAAATACATAATCACACCATTTAGGGTCTGCTACCAAATCACTTACGCGAGCTTTCCCACAAATAGATAAAATATAGTCCTGAGCTGGCATTACACCTATTCCTACCGGATTAGCGAAGTAATTAGAAGGATTAGTTACCAAAATAACATTACCTGTATTATCTACTGAAAGTACTTTATCAGAGGAAGTACCAGCAGAAGAGCTACTTGTCAAATTAGTGAGTTTTAACCCAGAAGTATTGCTGGCATTACTTACGATTTCCAACTTAGCTGTTGGAGATTGTGTCCCAATACCTACATTTAATGCATATTGCCCTATACCACCCAGAACCATACTATTACTACTTGATACTTTGGCATTACTACCAATAGCAATAGCATTGGTAAGACCTGTTACGGTAGGAATGGCTTTATAACCAATCATTACATTATAATTACCTGTAATATTGGTACTTTCTGTCCATATATTACAACTTGTCCAGCAGAAACCTCCTGCATAGGTTCCTATAAATGTATTCCCTGTTCCTGTTGTGTTATCAAACCCGGCTGAACGACCTACAAAAGTATTATCTTCTCCTGTAGTATTTCTATAGCCAGTTACGTGTCCTAAAAATACATTCTGCCGACCTGTTGTATTAAAATATCCGGCCTGCGAACCTACAATCAGGTTATATCTTCCGGTTGTATTCTTTCTTCCAGCCCAAAAGCCCATAAAAGTGTTTTCGTCAGTGGCATTGTTCTCACCAGAAGCTCTTCCAATAAATACGTTTTTCTCCCAACTCGAATATTTTCCTGCATCAGCGCCTATATAAACACTACTTCTGGAATTTATGCTATTTTGTCCTGCACCGGAGCCAATCATGACCGAACTATCAGACGACATATTCTGGCCTACGTTATGTCCAAGATGCACCCCATTAGTAGGTGTATTAGTATTAGGTGTCACAACAACAGTAGTATTTTGCGCCATAGCAAAAGAACTTCCTAAAATAATCAGTAACAGTAGTCTTGATAATTGTTTCATTGTTAGTTTTTAAAAGATGAATAATTTTTTAGTCAGTGTAAAAATACTTTTTTTGTTGAATAAAATTACATTATTCCTGATTTTACGCTATTGTAAAAATCTGATATTCATTATTAAAAGGTAACATTTTTAAATTTTGGCATACATTTTGGATTATTACTGTATCAATAAGCCGTATAATACATCATAAGAAAATCTATATTTTGCAAAAAATATCTCATATTTGAATAGAAAATTTGCATGAAAAGCATTAGTACTCCTATTACCCCTAAAATCTCAATGAAAAAGAAGATCAAACACGTCAGCCAGCCAAATACGCCTCCCAAAAAGCAAGCTGATGTAACTGCTACTCCATCTACTAAAGTTGTCAATAATCAGCCAACAGAACCTTATTTATCAAACGATAATCCTCTTTTTGCTTTTTCTAATAAACTGGCCTGGGGTATTATAATAGCCCTATTAATAGTGGCTGCTTTCTTTATATTCAAAGATTTTCTGCTTGCAAAAAAAACTACCCTTTATCAGGATATAGGTAGTGATATGACCAATGCCTTTTATCCAATCTATAAAATGGCGACAGACTATTTTCAGCAATATGGTATGCTGAGCTGGTCGTTTAAACAGGGCATGGGACAAGATATTTCTCCATTTATGAATAGTCCTTTATATTTTTTATACTATCTTGGGGATGGAAAGAATATCCCTTTAATGGCCGGGTGGATTGAGTTTTTACGAATCATTATCAATGGTCTGGCTTTCTTCTGGTTTTTGAAAGTTATCAGATACAATAACTATACAAGTATTATAGGTGGTATTTGTTTTGCGCTGATGGGTTTCACAGCTTTAGTGCTTGGCTGGACACCTCTCCTGGCAAACAGTTTACTATACAGCATTCTCTTGCTGATAGGTATTGAGTATCTGTTAAGAGAGAAGAAATGGTATTTGATTCCGATAGCGACTATGTTAATTGCTGTTGACCAGCCTTTCAACTTTACTATTATTGGTGAGTTTACTATCATCTATCTGTTGGTTAGATTATATGTAAATGACAGACTTACCAACTGGCTTGAAAATGGAAAGTTCTTGGTTCAGTTGATCGCATATAGTGCATTAGGTATTGGTATGGGCTTTCTGATTTGTTACTCTCATATTCTTTTATTATTGAACAGCCCTCGTGGTTCGGGTGATGTTTCTTATACAAGTACGCTTTCATCGCAACCAATTTTGCAACCCGGCGATGGCATTGAGCTTTTTACAACTTATCTGCGTTGGTTTAGTAATGATATTCTGGGCTATGCCGGTACCTATAGAGCATGGCAGAATTATATGGAAGCACCTGCTTTTTATGTGGGTTTAGGTATGTTATTGCTTCTCCCACAACTATTCGTGATGGGTAATCGCCGAGAGAGAATCGCCTACGGGGTAGTCACAGGACTTGTGCTTGTTATCATGACTTTCCCCTATTTCAGATATATCTTCTGGTTATTCACCGGAAATTATTACCGGGTAATGGCAGCCTTCATTGCCGTAGGTTTACTTCTGGGAAGCCTTAAAGTGATTGAAGCCATTATCAAAGGTTATAAAATCAATCTGCTGGCTTTAGGTGGTACTTTCCTTTTCCTGTTATTTCTATTGCTGTTCAGTTTTTCAACAGATTTAGCCGCCCTAGTCAATAAATCTATCCGTACTTCGGCTGTCTTATTATTATTTATTTATACTTTGCTATTCGCTGCTACCCGTGTGACAAACATAAGGAAAGTTGCCTTATGGACATTTCTGGGAATTACATTAGTAGAAATGATTTATTTCGATAATCAGACCCTTAACAAACGGAGCATCCAGACCGTATCAGAATTTAAGTCAAAAGCAGGGTTTAATGATTATAGTGTCGAGGCTATTGATTATATTAAGAAACAGGATAAATCGTTTTTCAGAGTAGAGAAAAACTACTCTTCAGGAAGCGCTATTCATGCGAGTATCAATGATGCAATGGTACAGAATTATCAGAGTACTTCGAGCTATCACTCTTTCAATCATCGATATTATGTCGCCTTTATGAAAGGCATGAATACTTTCCCTCCGAATGATGAAACTGCCACTCGTTGGATTTCTGGTGTACGCAACCGACCTTTACTGATGCCCTTGACGGGTGTTAAATATTATCTGGTAAAGGGGGCTTTCCCATTCCAGAGATTTGGTTTTGATTCGCTTACTACATTCCAGGACGTGCAGGTATTTAAAAATACCAATGCACTTCCAATGGGCTTTACAATTGATAAATACATTACTCAGGAAAATTTTGATAGACTTTCAACTGTTGAAAGAGACGCTTCGATCTATAGAGGCTTTGTCATTAAAAACGATGAGAAATCGAAGTATCCGGGCTTTGGAGAAATCAAAGATTCCTTGCAAAGCGTAACAGTTGAAGCCTTTAATCAGTTAATCAGCAACTGTAGAAAAGATACGCTGCAGATTAGCTCTTATGACGATAGGCATTTTGACGGGACTATAGACCTTGACCAAACCAAACTGCTCTTCCTTTCCATTCCATTCGATAAAGGTTGGAAAGCAGAAGTAGATGGCAAGCCTGCTGAAACTCGGCTGGTTACCTTTGGTATGACCGGAATAGTACTAGACAAAGGCAAACATCAGGTAAAACTGTATTATGAAGCACCTTATCTGAAAACCGGAAGCATGGTTTCTGGCATTTCGTTTATGATTTATGCCCTATTACTTGGCGTATCATTCTGGAAAAAGAAAAAACCTGCAAAAGTAGGTGAGACAGAACCCAATGACGAATAGCAAACGAACATATCAACAATTGAGTGGTCAACTGCGGCTAAAGGTATTAGACATGTATTTTAAGGCTAATGCAGGTCATATTGGCTGCTCACTTTCTTGTATTGATTTAATGATTGCTACACTTATTGCCCATCGTCAGGCTAATGAAGTTTTTCTTTTATCCAAGGGCCATGCGGCAGCTGCTTTATATGCGTGTCTGAATCAAATAGGTGAATTATCTGACGAAGTCCTAGATTCGTTTTATAAAAATGGCACTATGCTACCCGCGCACCCCGCCCCCAATAAAATTAAGGGGATACCATTTGCAACGGGCTCACTAGGACATGGATTACCTATAGGGGCGGGCATTGCTAACGCCAATAAACTCCTGCAGAATAATGAAATGACCTATGTATTAATGTCGGACGGAGAGACAAATGAAGGAACAAGCTGGGAAGCAGGACATTATGCCGTAAGCAAGCAATTAGATAACCTGATTGTGCTGATAGACCGCAATGGGTTACAGGGTTTTGACAATACTGACAAGGTTCTGGGTCTTTCGGCTGATATACATAAATGGCAAGCCATTGGTTTTGAAGTAGTTGAGACGGATGGCCATGATGTTGAGAAACTGGTATCTATTATTAATGAGTTCAAAATC
>CBIHRH010000061.1:0-13018 GCA_966212365.1 uncultured Emticicia sp.
AGTTTTTTTAAAGCAAAATAATATCGGATAGCTGACTCTATACTTTGAGTAACTACCATACCTTTGGCTTTTCCTTTTAATTTTTTTGTTCCTACTACTTTTGATATAAAGTGTTCCAGCATTACATCAGCTTTAGTAGAAATAGGAGCAGTTGATTGCTCGACAAATTTTTTAAGTCGTTTTTGGGCTTTAGTAGTTTCAAATAATGGATTATCTTCTACTGATTTCTCGATTTCATAATAACTTCTATAAGTAGTATAATTGGCTAATACATCCAGAATGAAACCTTCCTCTATCGCCTGCTTCATTGAATAAAGATGAAAAGGCTTAAAACTTCCATCTGCTTGTTTAACACCGAACTTTTCAAGAGTAATGTTTTTGGGGGTTGCCGTAAAAGCAAAATAAGAAGCATTACCACGCATTTTGCGTGAACGCATAGCTTCTATAATTTTATCCTGTATATCATCTTCTTCATCCTGATCAGTATTTTTAGCCATAGCTCGATTCATGTCATCAGCCGCTGAGCCACTCTGGCTACTATGGGCCTCGTCTATAATTACTGCAAATCTTTTCTCACTTAAATCAGCTATACCATCTACTATAAACGGAAACTTCTGAATGGTGGTAATAATAATTCGTTTGCCATTTTCAAGATTTTCCTTGAGCTCTTTTGCCGAAAAAGCCGGAGCAATAATATTTTTAACTTCTGAAAAATCTTTAATATTTTCTCTTAACTGCTTATCTAGCAAGCGTCTGTCTGTTACAACTATTACCGAATCAAATAATGGGTTTTGAGTGCCTTTACTACCATTTACTGAATTATTCTCAGGGTAGGTTTCAATAAGCTGATATGCTGTCCAGGTAATGGAATTGGATTTACCTGAGCCTGCTGAGTGTTGAATAAGGTAATTTTTCCCGACTCCGTTTTTGCTTGTATCTGCTACAAGCTTCCGAACTACGTCCATTTGATGATAACGTGGGAAATATAGATTTTTTTTACCTAATGGGTCAGAGTCTTTACCATCAAAACGTACAAAATGCTGAATAATATTTGCAAGGCTCTGACGTGTCAGGACCTCTTCCCAAAGATAAGAAGTTCGGTGCCCTAATAGATTGACAGGATTTCCTTTTCCAAAATTATTCCCAAGGTTAAATGGCAAGAAAAAAGTGTTGTATCCATCAAGTTTGGTTGTCATATAAGCCTCTTCTGTATCAACAGTAAAATGCACAATACAGCGCCCAAAATTAAGTAAAGGCTGTGTTATATCACGTTTAGTACAATATTGATTCACTCCATGTACGCGAGCATTTTGACCAGTCCAGTGATTTTTAAGTTCAAATGTAGCAATAGGTAATCCATTTATAAAGATAACCATGTCAATTTCTTCCCGTTGATTCGTAGGTGAATACCGAACTTGTCTGCTTACACTAAACTCATTACTTTCAAATCTTTTCCTGATAGTCTCACTACTACTGGCTAAAGGTGACTCATAAAAAAAGACAAGATGAGCATCATCTACCTCCAAACCTTTACGGAGTATACGCAGAATCCCATATTTTTTTATCATGCGATCAAGACGCTCCAGGATTCTTAATTGCCAGTCAGATTGTTTTTTGAGTTTTTCGAGTTCGTCATTTTGGGTTGATTCCAGAAAATGCCAGAACCGAACTGTATCAACAGAGAAGCGCGCGTTGAAATCTCGTGCATATCCTGTATAATAGCCATTCCTTCCTCTGTAAACCTGATCGGGTTCACTAATTTGGTTATCAGCATTAGCTATTATCTCTTCAAGAGATATACCGGTCAATTTTTTTTCGAAGACCGCTTCTAAGGCTTGTTCGGTAGTGTTAGTCGGCATAGTTGTTTACACATTTACAATTTCAGGAGACAAAATTTACGCATTAGAGATGGGGTTATATTATCATTGTAAAAGATTTTATTAATTACTTTATTAAGCCAGCATTTTAATTTATCGTTTATAATTTAACTCACTCTTATCTTTCCAGTCACAGCACTATTGATTAAACCACTTTTATATTCTTTTAATCGCTCTATTTCTTGTTCTTTGAAGTAAATGGCTTTTGCTATATTCTTTTTCATCTTTATTATATAATTCAATATAGCTTCTCTTTCTCTTTTCGCCTCTGGAAAAGCAATTCTTACATTAAGTATATCATCATTGCTTAAATTAGCTTGCTTTGTCCCAGATGGTAACATATATAATTGGTTCAAATACATTTCACTCTGAAGAATATTTAGTATATATTCTTTTTCAATTATATAATTGGGGCTTATTTTTCCAACTCGTTGATTTAAAAGAAACTTATCATTTTTATCAATCAAAATTGCATAACCATAATCTTTTTTCCCTAGCGTACCTGTTAAAGAAATTAATATATCTCCCTTTGACACAATCCAATCTTTATGACTTTTAAGAAAGGATTCATCAATGTAAGTAGGTTGTCTTTCAAGAGATAACTCGTTTAGATATAAATTTGCTATTTTGATGATTTGAACGCCGTCACTTTTAAAGGTACTTGAGTTAAATGCAAAACCACCTTTTATTGATGCTATATACTTTAGTTTTTTCACCGTCCAATGCTCAGGAATTTCGCCAATCCACTTAATACCACTATCTTTTAATGGAGCATTTTCATCTAAACCACGAGTCACAGCTTTATGTATAATAATTTGACGATGCTCTTTTAACAACTCAATTTGTCGTTCTTTTAAAGCTACAGCTTTATCTATCTGTGAATTTTTTTGGTCAAGAAATTCAGCAATTTTTTGTTGTTCTTCAAAAGAATGAATAGGTAAAAAAGAATAAGATAATTCTGAATAACTAATATTTTTCCCCTCCCTAATTCCAACTACACTTGTTTGAAGCTCTGATATGAATGCTTGCGATTTAAATAAATATTTATAATATGAATCATGAATTGGTCTTTGTGACTTGAGAACTGTGTAAGCAGGGCTTATTATTCCAGAATGATAACAATATTCTAAGCCCCCCTCAAATGATCGTAAACTAATAGCAAAATCGCCTTTTTCAATGTACTTGAAGCTATCTAAGTCACCTGATGGCATAACCATTCTGTTTCCTACCCAACTTCTTGGAACTACACCTTGATCTTGAGTTACTGAAAGTAGTTCTTCGTTGGGCTTATTCTTTTGAGAAAAATCTCGAAAGATATATTTCATTTTAATTGTTTGCCAATGCTCAGGAACTTCTCCTAACCATTCAAAGCCAGAAGGTTTGTAAAAATCATATTTCTCTAAATTGTATTCCATCTCAAATCTTAATTTTAGTCAGCAATATTACACTAATACATTAACTCCCAATATCTCAGCAATTAAACCATCACTTTCTGCCTCAAGTGCTAACAACTCATCGGTTATTTCTTCAAGGCTTCGGAGTGGTTTATGCTGATAGAAATACTTATTAAAGCTAATCTCGTAGCCAATTTTAGTAGCATCAAGATTTATCCATGCTTCTGGCTGGTGCGGTTTTACTTCCCTAATAAAATAACCGTATATTTCCTCTTTCAGAGGTACATTTTCAGTATCTCTCAAGTCGCTTTCTGTTTCATATTCAATATATTCACCAGTTTTTCCTGTAGGATAATAGCCAAAGTCAAATAACTGGCTTTCTTTACAGCCTAAATGAGCTAACAGGTCTTCCAATTTATCGTCTACTAATTTTATTGTTCCTTTTATAACTTTTTCGGCGTTGGCATCATACCAGCTAACTGCATTCAGAATAGTATTTCTCTCTGAGCTAGAAAGTTTATTTTTTCTTGCTTTCAGTTCAGCATCTACTTTTTTTCTGAATAGATTAAAATCATTGTATTCATCAGTGCCAATGACATCCATTAATTGCTGAGCGGTTGACAATAAATCTAATTGCTTTTGCCAACTATTCGGGCTGGTTAATGTATTAGCCTGTTTAGTATTGAGATTTAATTCCTGTTTTTCGCACCAGTCTAAAATTGCCTTTTTGTGAGCTTCCAAATTCGTATAGATTTCTTCTCCAAAGGTTTGATAAGCCCATTCCATAGGTTCACGCAACGTTTTATCAAAACGTAGTTCAGCAATACGCTCTTCGCTAAACTGGGCTCTTAGTCTTTTAGGTCGCTCAATACTAACTTTAAAATAGCCAAAATCCTGATTATCAAATACCTTTGCTGCAATACTATCTTCGATGGTGCGTTCAACTGTCTGCAAATTGGCATAGACTGATAGAATTTCGCTAATATGTTCAGATGTAAACTCACAGTTTTTATTACCTAGGTTTTTACGGAGTTTTCGGTAACGTTGTCCGGCATCAATCAATTGTACTTTCCCTTTGCGGTGAGTTGCTTTATTATTACTCAATATCCATATATAGGTCGTTATCCCTGTATTATAGAATAGGTTATTAGGCATTTGAATAATTGCCTCAAGCCAATCGTTTTCTATAATATATCTGCGAATATTACTTTCTCCACCACCTGCATCTCCTGTAAATAAACTACTCCCATTATGTACCGATGCAATACGGCTTCCCAGGGCACTCTGATTTAACGGTTTCATTTTATCAACCATTTCCATTAAAAACAGCAATTGGCCATCAGAGGAGCGTGGAGTAGCATCTTCATCTATTTCATTTCCCCAATAATCACGTAGTTTTATCTGAAAACGTGAATCAATAATATCTTTGCCATCTTTTATATTTTTCAATTCATTTGCCCAGGATTTGCCATAAGGAGGGTTTGAGAGCATAAAATCAAATTTTTGACCTCTAAACTCATCTGTTGATAAAGTAGAGCCTAAACGAATATTTTCGGGGCTATTTCCCTTAATCATCATATCTGATTTACAAATAGCAAAAGTTTCATCGTTAATTTCTTTGCCATATAAATATACATCTCCCTTTGCCCGGATTTCTCCCTCTTCATCTTTGATAAAATTCTGCGATTCTGTCAACATACCGCCACTACCACAGGCAGGATCATAGATGGTCATTACAGGGGGTAATTTATCTTTTACAGGTTCAAAGATAATATGAGTCATTAAATCAATTACTTCACGTGGTGTAAAGTGTTCACCAGCTTCCTCATTGTTCTCTTCATTAAACTTTCTGATAAGCTCTTCAAAAACATAACCCATACCTAAGTTAGTAAGTGGAGCAAGCTTGCGGCCTTCCGGGTCGGTTTTTTCGAATGGAGTAAGATTAATATAAGGAGAAGTAAATTTTTGAAGTACATCGAGCAACACATCTTTTGTCGCCATATGGCGAATCTGGCTTCTCAACCTGAATTTATCTATAATCTCCTTTACATTAGTACTAAAACCATTGAGATAATCTTCAAAATTAGCTTGTAAGATTTGTTGGCTATTCGTTGCTGTGTTATAGAGGCGTTGTAATGTCCAATCGCTAATATTATAGAATACATAACCAGACGCGTCCTTTAGTCCACCGTCTTCAAATTCTGTTAATCCAGCTTCATCACGCTGAAATGCCATCTCTTCCATTACAGCATCTTTGGTTGGTTCGAGCAAAGCATCAAGACGACGAAGCACAACCATAGGTAAGATAACATCACGATATTTACCACGCACGTACACATCACGGAGACAATCATCAGCAATAGACCAGATAAACGACACTAATTTATTGTGTACAGTAGTATTCATGGGAGGGTTAAAGAGTTAGGATATAAAAAACTTTAATTTTATTAAATAAAATTTAGATAAACAAAAAGAAATTTATTCTTAAAAAATAGAATAATCCTTTATAATTTATTTGGGGACTAAATAGGGACTATTTTAAAATAAAGAAGAGCTAAACAATAACTAACCAACAAAAAGAAAAAAGAGTATAAGTTGCTAGTAATCAGCTTCTTATACTCTTTTTGTTTTACTTTTGTCATGCTGTTTTTTGCATAACTGGTACCGGGGACGGGAATTTAATATTATTTCATAAAAAACTTATAGTCAATTATTTAACAAATAGAAAGTATAAATTTTTAAGAAATTTCTGACACTTTTGTGACAATTTGATTTTTTTTCGTATTTTTAATTAAGGAAAATAACAACTAAACAAAAGTGTATTAATGGCAAAGAAAACTATTAAGCAAAGAATAAAACTAAGAGAAACCCTAACTGCTGAAAACCGTTTGTCACTATTGCTTGATTGGAGTAAGGATAATAAAAGACATAGAGAGTATTTAGGCTTAATAGCTTTTGCTAAGCCTAAAAATGCAGTAGAAAGACATCATAATAAAGAGGTATACGAGAAGGCTGAATATTTAAGAACCGAAAGAGAAAGGCAATTCTTTAGTGACGAAATTGATGACATAATAGAGCAAAAGAAAATAAAGAACCTTGATTTTTATACATTTTTTGATAATTACCTGATTAACTATACAAAGAAAGATAAACGTGTAATGAAGGCCGTTTATTTATTATTTAAAGAATTTGCGCCGCCGCCGCTCTCCACTAAACAAATAGATGAAACGCTTTGCACTAAATTTAAAGAATTTTTGGAAAATCGTTTAAGCGGCGAAAGTCCGCAAGGATATTTTGCACGCTTTAAAAAATTTCTACTTTTTTCAAGTAAAGGTAAAGACAGAATTTTTAAACAAAGTCCGGCGAATGATATAAAGAATTTTAAAGTAGAAAAGAGTTTAGAAAAAGATACTTTAACTATTGAAGAGATAAGGGCGTTGGTAAGCTCAGATTGCGGCAATAAAGACGTTAAGAGAGCTTTTCTCTTCGCTTGTAATACTGGATTGAGGTTCGTCGATATAAAGGCCTTAAAATGGGAGAATATCAAAGGGGATAACTTAGTATTAAAACAAGTTAAAACTGATATTAATGTAAAAATATTTTTAAATGAAAATGCTAGGCAGTTTTTAGGTGATAAAGGTAAAGATAACGAATTTGTTTTTACTTTACCGAGCCATAACGCTACTATAAAGAATTTGGAATATTGGGCAAAGCGCTCAGGTATTGATAAACATATCACATTCCACTGCGCAAGGCATACTTTTGGTACTTTGCTCGCATATTATGAAAATGATATTTTAACCATCAGTAAGTTAATGGGGCATACCTCACTAAAGCATACAACGAAATACATTAGAGTTGCTGAAGAAATGAAGAAAAAGGCGGTTAATTCTATTCCTACAATTTAGCTAAACGTATTTTTCCAAGTACACGAATAATAAAACAAAGTAATAACTAAGAAATTTGACTTTATATGTTTATATATTTGCATAATATGACCTATAGGTAATTACAAGTATTAGTAAGATTTTTGCGATAATAAACCAATAGTCATTCGTTGATAAATGCGAAAGAGTGCTTTTATAAGAGTTAAGATAGTGAACTAAATTATAATAATGGCAAGTCAGAATAAAAACATTTTTGAATCGCTTAGTGATGTCTTAAACAATCTTGTTGATGGAGAAAAATACGAATCATTACCCCCAAAGGCAACAGATGATTTAGATGCTCCTTTTGCTTCCAACGAAGAATTAGATGCTTTAGATCAGGATGATTTTGGAGAAAGGAAAAGAAACGATATAGGCAATTCCTCAGATAGCTCAATAGATATTCCAATTGTTGAAACTCAAAAAAGAATTAAAGTAGAACTGCCCTCATCGGATGAACTTTCAGGTCTAAATATTATCGGTATTAGTGGAGATAACCAAAGAATTTTAACACCATCTTTTCATATTATACTTTCACGGTATGCTATGGTTGATTTCAAATATACACTAGGTTATGAAAAACCCTATTTTTATAATAAACAAAAGGACATTTCATCTCTTTTAGTAATTGATGCTAATATTTTTGAAGAGGGACATAAAATTTATACTAACAATAATCTTGTTGAAAAAGGAAACCGATTTGCATTATTGCCAGCTATCCGTAATTATGATGGGAAACCGTTTCGATTTAAATATAAGCATGATACATTAAAGTCATCGCCAGCTGCACATTCATTAGGACTTGGAGTAAAACTTCAGCATACTTTAGAACTTGATTCGATCAGTGACATAGATTTTCAAGATAAAGAGAGAG
Organism: uncultured Emticicia sp.; assembly: GCA_966212365.1. Taxonomy (GTDB): domain Bacteria; phylum Bacteroidota; class Bacteroidia; order Cytophagales; family Spirosomataceae; genus Emticicia. Next base: position 8,072 of record CBIHRH010000061.1, read on the forward strand.
TTATATGTATTAAAGACGGACCATATTTATCTAATAGTATGGTTCCAGAGGATGCTAAGGATGGACTGAAAAAACTTTTATCATGGTCTGGTAAGAAAAGAGCTTTTGTTGCGATGTCTACAAAGGTTTCAGAATCACGTGTGCTAATTAATACGATTAAAAGTAAAAGAGAGAATGAATATTTAATTGATGAATATTTTAAAGGCCAAGGAATTACCTCAAGTATAATAGAATCGTTTGGAACAGACATACTATTACTAAAAAAAATACTACTTCCAGGTTATAGGACGCCACTTATTCAGTATGTAGAGAAGACCCGCGCTTCACTTTTTGAAAGTCCAGAATATAAAGGCCTAGCACCACTTACCTGTTATTATCATAAATATAATAGGCCCTACAATTTCATTAGGATAGAAATACCAAAATTTATTTGGGACGAGAATAAGTCAATGGCTGAATTTGCAATAAGAGTAGCAATTTGGCAGTACGAATTAGGAGGAACCATGCCTTTAGTTATAAAAGCTGCTTCTGAGAGGGCAAATCTTTCTCATGAAAAAAGAATTATAGAGCAGCAGATGAAAGCTGAATTTGAGCGAAAGAAGCTTGGGTTAATTGAATTCTTAAACATAATCTAATGAAACCAAAAAATCAAAATATAATTGTTGCTAAGCCATATCACGATCTTGATAACCCATTTTCAATTGATGAAAATGGAGCAATTGCTGAATATATTATCAATGACCCTGAAGAAATGCCTCAGATTGCTATTGGAGCAACTATTGTTATTAGAGATCAAAGAAGAGAGGGTAATATTTATTCTGATTTTTGGTATGCAGGTAGAATCATTGGGTTAAAGTCAGTATCTCCTTTTAATCCAGAACGGACTACAATGCTTTATAGTGAGGATATTCGAATGGACCCCACAACTCCTCTCGATACTGGTCAACTTAAAGGTCCGCATACACATCAACCAATGTTGATTCAGGTTTTTCTGACGAAAGAACTTTCTAAAACTGATGAAGAAACTAATAAATTTAGTGATTCCGCAATTCAAAGACCTCCTTCTGGTTATAGTAGATTATTTTTTCCGGAGTTAGAAAGAAAGGGTAATGACCCTTCTCCAACATTGAAAGATATCCTCCGTATACCGGAAGAAGGATTAAATTTAGGAATGATTGGATTTGGCAATAAACCTTATGGCTGGCAAACTGGGAATCTGATTCCATATAAATGGAATATTAAAAAACTCGATAATAAGCATGTCTTTATTGTCGGAGAAAGTGGGTCCGGCAAAACCGTATTTCTGAAAAATTTTGCATATGAAATTAAAAAACAAGATAACAATAATAGAATTATATTAACTGACGTACAAGGGGATATTACTCAACTGCTATTCCCAGATTTTGTGCCTCAAATTCCAGCTACCGACTGGCAACCAAAACTTGATAAAGAAGAATATTTGGAAGCACAGAAAGTTTTCGGAGAATTTAGATTAATTGTTCCCTTGACGAGAGATGAAACTATTAATAATGATGTTGTAGAGCTTAAAAAGTTAGCACTTAAAAATAATGTTGATGTTAAAACTATTAGCTTAAGATTTCAGGACCTTGATATGCCGAGCAGTGCCGAATATCTATTTAGAACAACATCTATACAGGCAGCATCGCTGCTAGATGATCTTGCAGAAACACTTACAAGTAATGGAGAACCAGCTTCATTATCAAGACTTGTAACTGCTATTTCAAGACTTATGGCACGAAATCCTGGCTCACCAATAACAGTTCCGACGAGTGGTATTTCGTATAATAGAGTAACCTTTGAGGCGACAAGAAGAATACTAGGCGACCTTGAAAGATATTTTGATATGGACTTAAATGCACTTCAAATTAATGATAATCCTTTAGATGCTTTTAACTTCAAGGGGACTGTAATACTATATTTGGATCATTTGAATCAGGACGAACGCTTTATGTGGGAAATGCAGCTTGTTAGTTGGCTCTATAGAAACAAAAAAGATTTGAAGAATACTTACATTTTTTTCGATGAAGCACACCAAATTATTCCTAATACTAAATACACAGGTAATAGTGGTATGGCAGAAGTATTTAATAGATTAAGGTCAAATTTTGAAAAACTTGCACGAGAGGGCAGAAAATTTAGAGTTAACCTAGTATTAAGTACACAAAACCCCCAAGATTTACATCCTATTGTACCTGAACAATGCCCAACTAGGATAATAATGAAAATAAATCCAAGAAATGCACAGGCTGCATTTTTAGACAAGGAACTTGCCTATGTGGCAAATAGTTTTGGGCATGGGCAATTTTGGATACAAAGCCCTTTTAATGGAACACCTGACTGGGTTAGAGTTCATAGCATTGCTCCACCTGTTCCCCATGACTCTATGGAAAACTTTCGTGACGAACTTTCAAAACGAGCTTTAGAAAAGTAATCATGACGCTAGAAAGAAGAAAAGCACATACAATTCCAGTAGATTGGAGCCTAGATGATGAGAAATTATTATTAGATTTTCTCAAGAGTAAGACTTTTGACGCTAAATTTCTCAAAGAACTATTTCCTAATCGAACTTTGCCAGGAATTAGAAGCAAAGTAAGAAAATTAAGAATTAAACATGACTTATTTGGAGAATCATATAGAGATAAAAAAGAAGATTTTACTCTAAGTATTGCTAAAAGAGTAAAACCCAAGGTAGTTTTTGATGCATATGCTGGCGCTGGGCATCAAACTTTTAAGTGGACCAATTATGCTGATACAGTGTATGCCTCTGAAAAAATGAAATCTAAACTAGCCCAATTTGAAAAGACTGCCAAAGCAAATGGGTTTGAAAAATTAGATATTCAAAATGGGATATGGTTACCTTTTAAGAGAGAAGATAAGCAAGTATTATTTTTTATAGGAGATGCGGTTGACGCTGCCGCTTATCTAAAAGTTAATAAAGTCCAAATTAATTTAATAGATTTAGATACTTGTGGATCTACACTCCCAATTCTTCCTACTTTATTAGTGTTGATTAAACCTAAACATTTAGTAATAACTCATGGTGAGTTTCATTCTATGCGTTTCAAAAGAGAGGATGTTTTAAGACGCCTACTTATGCACAGAGATATTGGAAAAAACCCGTTACCAATGGAGTTAAAAGATATGTGTAATGAATTAGATAAAGCAGTAAAAATTTCTGCGTTAAGAGCACATAATGAAACCATAGACTCTTTTTGGTTAACTCTGAAAGAGGAAACGTGGTTAGGGGGAAGATTTCATGGAATGCTAAGGAGGTATTATAAAATTTCAAAACCTTTAGCAACATCGGACTGTATCAATGAATTATCTAATCCTTAACTGATATGAACCGATCTAATATAGAATGGACAGAAGTTACTTGGAATCCAACAACAGGATGTACAAAAGTTTCAGCAGGCTGTAAGAATTGCTACGCTGAAAGATGGGCAATCATGCAGCATGAACGTGGTATAAAGCAATATAGAAACGGGTTCAATTTAACAATAGCTCCAGAAAGACTGAAAGATCCTTTCAAATGGAAAAAAAATCTAATTGTGTTTGTCAACTCTATGAGTGATTTATTTCATGAAAAAGTCGAGGACAACTACATTAAAGAAATTTTCATGGTCATGAATAATACACCACAACACACATATCAAATTCTGACAAAAAGAATAGAAAGAGTAAAAGAATTATCACATCATTTATATTGGTCAGATAATATATGGTTAGGTGTGTCTGTAGAAAATAATGATTTTGTCGAGCGAATTGAAGAACTAAAAAAAACACCTGCTAAATTGAAATTTATATCTTTTGAACCATTACTAGGCCATATTAACTATAACGACTATAAAGATATTAGTTGGGTTCTTGTAGGTGGAGAATCAGGAGGCAAAGCGAGAAAAATTGAAAAAAGATGGGTAGCATCTATTAAAGATAATTGTAAACAAAATAATGTTCCGTTCTTTTTTAAGCAATGGGGGAAGCGAATTTTTAACCCAGATTCGAATGATCCAACAATTAGTAAGGAACATAGCTTCTTTGCAAAAGGTGGTTGTATGATTGATAATAAAATTTATAGAGAATATCCTAATTTATAAAAATGCCCTTACCAATAAATATCGAGAATCTTGTAAATTCAAAGACTGTAGAATCTGTCAGGATTGAGTTTAAAAGGAGTTGGAATCCATATAATATCATTAGGACGGTTTGTGCATTTGCAAATGATATAGATGAATATGGTGGCGGTTATATAGTTATAGGTATAGAAGAGAATGAGGGCAATCCTATTTTACCTCCATATGGAGTAGAACAGAAAGATATAGATGGTATTCAACGCGAGTTTTTTAAACTTTGTAATGACAATTTAAGAGAAAGCATTTTCCCAATGATTGAACCTTTTGAATTACATGATAAGTGGGTTATAGTTATATGGGTAACTACAGGCGAGCAAAGGCCTTATTTTTCTTCTATTTCTAACTCAAAAAATTCACAAATGAAGATATTTGTTAGACATGGATCAATCACAAAAGAAGCTAACAGAGAGCAGGAATTAAGATTAAGAGAATTGGCCAATTTTAAGCATTTTGATGATAGAATTAATACACGAGCATCCATTAATGACATAAATTTAGGGTTGATTCAATCATATCTTCAGGAGACTGATAGTGCTTTATTTAATGAATCTCAGAAAATGTCTTTAGAAGATTTGTGCATTAAAATGGAAATTGCAAGAGGACCGAATGAAAATATTAAGCCATTGAATTTGGGTCTTTTACTATTCAATCCGTATCCAGATAATTTTTTTCCGGGCTGTATAACTATTCTTGGAGAGATTGAAAGTGAATCGGGGAGAGCACTTTCTCGGAAGGAATTTAGAGGACCTATACATATTCAAATAAAGAATATTTTAGATTATTTAAACACTAA
>CBIHRH010000062.1:0-12948 GCA_966212365.1 uncultured Emticicia sp.
GTCGGTACGGAAGTTGAAGCACATCACCACATCACCTTCTTCAATTAAACCAACCGGTGCTCCGTTTTCGGTGATAACCATCGGTTTCAAAAACTCATCAGTTACATTCTGGTCATAAGAATTCTGAATAGAATCAGATAACTGGTCGATTGTGATTCTACTATCACCAATACCGCGTACCATAGCATCGTAAGCCAGTTTTACACGTTCCCAGCGTTTATCTCTGTCCATTGCGTAATAACGACCCACAACTGTAGCAATTTTGCCTGTAGATTGGCTTAAATGTGCTTGCAGATCGGTTAGGAAGCCTTTACCACTTTTAGGGTCACAATCACGCCCATCGGTAAACGCATGTACAAATACATCTGATAAACCATAGTCTGCCGCTGCACTGCAAAGACCTTTCAGGTGCCCAATATGCGAGTGCACACCGCCATCAGATGCTAAGCCTATAAAGTGTACTTTTTTGTTATTCGTTTTTGCGTAGGCAAAGGCATCAACCAGAGCAGGTTCTTTGGCTAATTTGCCTTCTTCTACAGCTATACTTATTTTCTCTAATTCCTGATAGACAACCCGTCCGGCACCTAAATTCATGTGACCTACTTCAGAGTTACCCATCTGTCCGTTTGGTAAACCCACAGCACGTCCACACGCCTCTAAAGTACTATGCGGATACTCTTTTAATAGTTTTCTGAAATAAGGTACATTGGCGGCATCAATGGCAGAGCGCCATTCTTCGCCCGGTTTGGGAATCCCCCAGCCATCAAGGATTATTAAAATTACTTTCTTGTTCATAGTGTTTTACCCCGAAACCTCAATTAAGGTAGTTTTATTAGAAACTTTTCATGCCTTGGGGTATGGTTATTGGCGTGAAAGCCTCATAAATTTTTACTCCACAAATTTACTTATTTTTTCTTCAAGTCAGCTAAAATCTTCTTTCCTCTGCTTAGAATAGCAGCCGAACCGTCCTGATTTTTCATTAGTACATCTTCCACTGTCAATCGTAACTCCTGTTTAAGCCCAGGTATTTTCCTTGCAATATTATAGCAGACTGTCATGGAAAAAACTCTGATGGCAATGGCTTCGCTGCTATTGATAAAACCAAAGCAGATTTCATAGATATCGTCAATGTATTCGTCCGGAATATCTACATACTGCCAGACTCTTACAATATTTCTTTTAACCGAGTCAGAAGCCATCGGCTCCTGTATTTTCTGAATGAAATTTCTGAAATACGGAATAATCAGAAAAGGATATTTATCAGCACATTCACTCAAGACCCAACCTGCTTTTTGCGTATTAATGTATTGACCTCTCAGGAAGACATTCATTAAAACAGCAAAGCGTTCTCCATCAGCACCGATATAAGAGGCAATTTTGCTTACCTGTGCTTTCGAAAACTCTCTGTTTATTTCGCTTTCAATATCTAAATCCTCGAAATTTGCCATTTTTTGTTGAGTGAATGGTTTAGTCGTGAATTGTGAAGGGCGAATAATTGACGCAGATTTACTTTTAAAGTATTCACTAATTCGTAATTCGCAATTAATTACCGCTCGGCTGCCGCTCAATCACTAAATTTTTTCCTCTACCAATCCATGTTTTTCAATCAGGCTGTCTAATAAAGCCTTGCCACTTCTTTGTATGATATGAAAAACCTCCTCGAAATCTAATTCTGAGCCATAATACGGGTCAGGTACTTCTTTTACGCCTGTTACTTTTGGGTCGTAATCGCGGAGTAAGAAGAGTTTTTCGGTAGAGGGAGTTGTATGCTTGATTCTATAATACATTTCATACACATATTTAAAATTACTTTCGTCCATTACTACAATATGTTCGAAAGCATCTAAATCAGCGGCCTCAATCTCCCTGCCTTTATGAGTCAAGGCAATGCCATTATCCAGGGCATTTTTAATAGCCCGATGGTCGGGGAGTTGTCCCGCATGCCAACCTTTAGTTCCGGCAGAATCACAAGAAATTTTATCTTCTAAATTGTGTTTTTGTATGAGGTCATTGAAGACCCCTTCGGCAACCGGAGAGCGGCAAATGTTGCCCAGACAAACAAAAAGTACTTTTACCATAGCGTTTGTGTAAATTTAATTTGCGTAAAATTAAAGGATTGTTGTACTCGTTAAACAGCAAAAAGGCTATTTTAATGCATATTTAATAGACCTTTTCACCTCCTACAAAGGTATTACTAACCTTTATATTGCGCAGTTTTTCTTTAGGCTCTTTCATGATATCAGCTTCTAATATCACGAAGTCTGCCATTTTGCCATTTTCAATACTACCCCGTTCTTTTTCTTCAAAATTGGCATAGGCGCTCCAGATAGTCATGGCTTTTAAGGCCTGCTCGCGTGTGAGAGCATTTTCCATCTGGAAACCTCCATCCGGGTAATTTTTGTCATCCTGACGTGCTACTGCAGAATGAAAACCAAATAATGGGTTCACATGTTCGACCGGGAAGTCACTTCCGTTGGCAATTACTCCGTTTTGTTTTAATAAATCCTGAAAAGCATAGGCTGTTTTTACGCGTTCGTTACCCAGACGTTCGTCGGCCCAATACATATCAGAGGTAGCGTGTGTAGCCTGAATAGACGGAATAACTGAATACCTGCCAAATTTAGGCACATCTTCTTTTGATACTACCTGACTATGCTCAATTCTCCATCGACGGGCATTTTTACCTTTCAGTAATTTACCATACAAATTTAGAATCAAACGATTGGCTGAATCTCCTATGCAGTGGGTATTCGCCTGAAAATCAGAATTATAAATAGCTGTCAGGCTTCTCTCTAATTCAGCGGGGCTTAATAATAGAAATCCGGTTTTGGTTGGTTCATCGCTATAGGGTTTTAGCAGACAAGCACCACGAGAGCCCAAAGCGCCATCGGCATAGAGTTTAAACGAACGTACATTCAGACGGTCAGTTTTATAAATACCTTTTTTGATATAATAGTCTAAATTCCGGATACCTAAAGAAACCATCACATAATCACGGATTTTTAGCGTGCCTGCTTTGTTCATTTTATCGACCAACTCAATATCATCCTGATTGAGACCTGCATCAGAAACCGTTGTTAAACCATATTTAAAACATTCTTTTTGTGCTGCCAGAAGCATCGCTTGCTTTTCTTTTTCGGTTGAACCAGGGATTACCCGTCTGACCAAACCCATCGCATTATCAACCAGAATACCCGTTAGCTGCCCATCTATCACCTCAACGTCGCCACCATTAACCTTGCTGGCAGGAGAGATTTTGGCTAACTGAATGGCTTTTGAATTAATAATAGCGGCATGCCCGTCAATGCGAGTCAGAAGCACAGGTTTATTCGGGAAAGCCTTATCTAATAATTCCTTAGTCGGGAAAACTTTTACAGGCCAATCGTTCTGGTCCCAGCCGCGACCGATAATCCATTGATGGTCAGGATGTTCTGTAGAAAATTTTGTTAAACGCTCAATGATTTCTTCATAAGATTTAGTATCGACCAGATCGCATTGATTAAGCATCTGCCCTAAGCCTAAAAAATGACTATGTGGGTCATAAAAACCCGGATAAACAGGTTTTTTGTTAGCATCTACCTTTTGCTTGGCATTGTATTTTGCCAGTATATCTTTAGAACTGCCTACATCAATAAATTTACCGTCTTTCACAGCAAAGGCTTCGGCCGTACTGAATTGATTATTAACTGTATAAACAACAGCATTGTGCACAATCAGATCAGCTGGCTGTTTCTGCGCAGACAGGGGAGAATACAGGCTTAAACCGATAAAAGCACCAAGTAAAAATGTTTTTGAAGTGAAAATCATACGATGGTTTCGTTTGTAATGCAAAGTATAAAAATGCCTGTTGATTTATCAAACAATCAGTCTAATTTGTTGTCTTTGCCAAACTTATAATGCCTTCTTCATTTCTTATCACTTCCAAATCAACCAGTTGCAGATAACGATTCAGTAAATCAAAGAGAGGCTCATTTCCCTTAATACACACATCAAAATACCAGTCAAGCTTTTCGTTGGCCACCTCTTCGCATACTAACTGATAATCTTCCATAGTATAGCCCTTGAATGGCTTTCCGAATTGCTCCCACATTAATTTCATTACATCGTCCAGAGAAAGCGTATGACTTGATATTTTTCTGATATGCAAGTCTAATATCTGTGCAGCAATGGCACCTTTATGATAAACTGATACTTTGCGGTCAGGTATGCTTGGATTATATCCGTCTAACCATAAATCCCAAGAAGATTCAACGAGCGATTGAGAAGCATTGTCAGCATGGTCAAAATGGCGTTTGAAGCAGGCTTCCAGTTCTTTCAGATACTGAGCTTCATCAAACACCTTTGAGCGACTTAACATTAAATCACCGTAATAAGTCGTTACGCCCTCAGCCACAAAACAGGTAGGGAAGTAGTTTTCTTTGGTATAGTCATAGGGCAGTAATTCAACAGGGCGAATCTTGCAGATATTCCAGGTATGGAAGAGTTCGTGCGAAGCTAATCCTAATAAATCAATATATAATTCCTCAAAATTCTGACTATCAGGCCCCAAGACCTGCATAGTTGAGTTTCTGTGTTCTACCCCATGATAATAAGGGACAGGCAATATCCAGGTCAGGAAATGATATTCTTTTTCGGGAAATTCGCCGAAAATATTGATTTGCTCCTGGGTAAATTTCTTGAAATCTGACTTAATCCTCTTGAAATCAGGCTGGAAATTGCCTTCAAACCATAAGTGAAACCTTACCTTTCCTATTTTATAAAAATCATGCTTAAGCGTAGCACTCACAATAAAAGGACTATCGGCCAGATGATAAAAATCATCAAAATGAAGCAGATGTACACCTTTTTCGGAAGAGGCGTTTATATTGTTGATTCCGGCAATTTTCTCTTTTTCTCTTAAAGGTAGTTCTATGGTGCAGGTTTCATCAATTTTCCCCTCAGCATAAATACACAAGTTTACAGGGTTTACATAAAATGTATGTTCGTCAACATAACTGCTTCCGGCATTGATGATTTGGGCGTAATAGTTATATCGTGCAATAATTGTTTTCGCTCCATTCGTCTGCACTTTCCACCTGTCTTTGGTGGTTTTTCTGGCTGATAGCTTCTGCCCGTTTTCATCAAAAACTTCAAAAGTCTGTATATTTTTGGCAAAGTTTTGTAATTCGTAACGCCCGGGACGCCAGGCTGGTAATTGTAATTCAACCCTATCGCCAGTGAGATTATCAATAAAACACTCTACATCAATAAAATGTGAGGTTCGGTCTTTGGAATAAATTTTATAATGCATGAAACAATTTTTTGCCGCTGTGTTGGCTTTCTAAAAATTAATACGTATTTTTGCAGTCCGTTATGAAAGACACGGGTTATTTTGCATTAAAAGAACAAAAATAAATTAATATAATGAAACGTACATTCCAACCATCAAACAGAAAGCGTCGTAACAAACACGGATTCCGTGAGCGTATGGAAACTGCAAATGGCAGACGCGTATTGGCTGCACGTCGTGCACGTGGCAGATGGAAATTGACTGTTTCTGACGAGAAAAAACATAAATAATCTCGTTTTTAGCAGTTTGATAGTTCAAAATTTACGATTTGTAAATGCGACATAATCAAGATATTGTAGCCACCATTTGGTGGCTTTTTTATTAGCTTTGCATGAGCCTAAACTGATTGATTGGTGAAAAAAACTTTCAAAAAAAACGAAAGACTATGTAGCGTAAAGGTAATTGAAAGCCTTTTTGACAGAAAAAATTCTGCCAACGAGGGTGTTTTTGCTTATCCAATCAGGGTTGTTTGCAAACCATCAGAAGAAACGCTTGCACAGGTACTTTTTTCGGTACCCAAACGTCAGTTCAAACATGCAGTTGACCGAAACCAGATTCGTCGACGTATGAAAGAAGCCTACCGATTGAACAAAGAGTTACTCACCAAGCCCTACTACATTTCTTTTATTTATGTAGGTAAAGTGATAGAAAACTATGCTCAAATTGAAAAAGGAATGAAAAACTGCCTTAAAAAATTATAGGTGATTGTTATTTTTTTGCCTTATCTACACTCCATTTACCCGGTCCGGTAAAGAAAAAAACCAAAGCTAATAGTACAAATAAAAAGGGATGCTGGGCCTCATACCAGAATTTACCACCACCTATTTTGAAAGTAATGAAAAGCATCGTGCCGGCAATAAGTATAGCTGCAGGTCTTGTCATGAAACCAATGGCTAATAAAATTCCACCCACTAACTCGCTTCCTTTGCCCAGATAAACCCAGAAAGCCGGAAAAGGCAGGCTTTTGACAGAATCCCACGAGGCGTAATCCTGCATTTTAGTACTTTCTAATATCTCTAAACCATGATAGGCCATCAATAAGCCTGTAATGATACGGATAATGGCGAGCCCGGTAGTATTGGTTTCTTTCATTTTGGAGCGGGTTTTAAGGTTAGAAGAATTTCCTCACCTAACCCTCTCCTTCAGCGAGAGGGCTAAAGTTTCCTCCTTTAGGGAGAAGACCGGGATGGAGTCAAATATAAAGAATATTTATATTACTTCATTAAATGATAGAGTAATGATGTCAATTTTTGAGCTTTTCCCGAATCTCCACCAATTTATCTTCATACGAAGCCCCGACAGAAATCTCATTGCCTGCTATCCAGACTGCCTGACGGGTAATTTTCTGGATTTTGTTAATAGCAACAATGTAAGAGCGGTGGATACGGACAAATCGGCTTGAGGGAAGAAAACTGAGCGTTTCGCTGATATTCTGGCGACTCAGCAGTTTTTTATTTTTCAAGATGAATGACATATAATTGCCCTCTGCCTCAATGTACAGAATATCATCAAAGAAAACTTTCTCTTCTTCGTAGCCCGTTTTGAGAAACACAAATTCTGGTGTGCTTTCTTTCGTTAATTGGCTGATTTCTAGGGCTTTATTGCAGGCCTTGGTGAAGCGTGCCAGCGAAAAAGGTTTCAGGAGATAATCAATGGCATCTAACTCGAAACCTTTTACGGCGTATTCAGAATAAGCAGTGGTAAATACCACCATTGGTACTTTCTGAAGAATATGTATAAATTCAATGCCTGATATATCAGGCATTTTTATATCGAGAAATAATAAATCAATTTTGTTTTGCTGCAAATAGGGGATAGCCTCAAAAGCATCAGTAAAAGTGGCTTTCAGGTCAAGAAAAGGCACTCTTGAAGCGTGCATTTCTACTACTTCCAGGGCACGAGGCTCATCATCTATGGCTATAGCGGTTAGCATTGGTGTGTTTTTAGTAACAAAAATATGATTTATTGAATGGATTTATATTGTTTTTACTATTTATTGGCTAAAATGCGCTTCAACATTTCTTTACCACCCTCATTGCCAGGATTCATAGCGATTGATTTCTGATACATCATGATTGCCTCTTCTCGCTTGCCATTAGCATTCAATGCTTCGGCATAGCTATCATAAACATTAAAACTATTAGGGAACAAAAGAGTGTTTATCTTGAAAGCCTCTAAAGAATATTGTTTTTTGTTAGCCTGAAAAAGCAGTTCATACCCAAGCCAGTTCATTTCATTTTCCGAGACATAATAGTGTGTACTATCAGATTTCAATTCATTGAATACAGTCACGGCTCTATCAATGCCATCGTGCATCAGGATAGAACCATACTTGCGGACTAATGATTTCTTATAGAATATTTTCTGAGGTGTTTTGCCATTCAGAATTTCTAAAGAAGCTAGTATTTTGCCATAAAAGGCCAGCCCTTCCCGTTCTACATTCTGGTAAATAATCACCGTTTGATTTTTACTTAGATTTCTGTAAAAATTGGTTGCCAAACCAAAGAGATGTCCACCATGACAAACGGCTTTGCCTAATTCGGGGCTTTCGTAAATTTCCCAGCCTAAGCCATAAGAGCTTTTACCTAGTAGCGACATTTCACCTCCGAATGGATCATAATGAATAGTTCCATTATTCAATCGGGTAGGAGTAAAGGCTTCGTCCAGACTACTTTGCGTGAGTAGCTTGTCGTTATACAATGCTTGGTCGTAGTTCAACATATCGGCAGTAGTAGTCATGATATTGCTATCGCCATAGGTGCCACCGCAGTTATAAGTACAATATTGAATGCCCCCGAATCTGATAGAATCTACACTCTTGTAAGTATCATCATACCAGGTAATCATTCGATGATTCACAACCTGATTTTTTGGTATTTCAGTAACGCCTATCCGCAGATAAGTATCTGTCATATTGGCAGGTTCAAAGATATTTTTCTTCAGATAAGCTGCAAATGACATTTTGCTCACCTTTTCTACTAGAAGCGCTAATAGTGCATAATTAGTATTGCAATATTTCCATTTATCGCCCGGCTCAAAATAGAGTTTCTGATTCCAGTTTTTCAAAATAGAAATAATCGCCTGGTTTCTGATAATGCTATCCGGTTTGGTATTAACAATGGATTCATACAGCTCTAAATCAGGTAAACCGGAAGTGTGCGAAAGCAGGTGCTTAATAGTAATACTAGGGAATGGAAACTCGGGAAAGTATTTGACAAAGGCATCCTCTAGTTTCAATTTCTTTTTTTCTTTCAATTGTAAAACAGCAACCGAAGTAAAAGTTTTAGAAACAGAAGCCAGATTGAAACGAGAATCAACGTCATTAAGCTTTTTGTTAGCAAAATCAGCATAGCCGAAGCCCTTTTGGTAGATAATTTTGCCTTTGTCGGCTACTAATATACCTCCATTGAAATCTCCGTTTTTGGCTATTGTAGTAAATAACGAGTCTAGTCTTTGAGTAGCTGCGTTTTGCGCCTGCATGTTGGCTAAGGCACTAAAATAGATAATAGTAATAATAAATAGCTTTTTCATAATCGTCATTGTAAAGAATATCACCAATAAGTAATTGTTAGAGAAACAAAGAAATCCTGCTCGCTTTTCTGAATATCCAGTGCATAACGGTTTTTGTAAATCAGGTCTAAGCGTTTTCTCACGTTCTCTAAGCCTATACCATTATTGTCTTTTTCAGGGTCAAGTTCAGACTTAACATGAAGCGAATTGTGGACTTTGAAATAAAGTTTTGTATCATCAAATGTCAGTGTTATAAATATCCAGGATGGATTACGGAAACTGATACCGTGTTTAAAGGCATTTTCGATGAATGGATTGAGTAGCATCGGGGCAATGAAAATATCTCTGTCTGATGGTTGGATATTTACCTTGATTTCGATATTGTCAGATTCTGCAATGCGCATGCGTTGTATTTCAATATAGTTTTGCAGATACTCTATCTCCTTATTCAGTGGAATCCTGTCCTGATTATTCTCATTGAGCATAAAGCGCATCATATCGCCTAATTTCTGTATTCCATCAGCAGTTTTATCAGCGTTTTCTTTCAGAGAAACTGAATAGAGTGTATTCAAAGCATTGAATAGGAAGTGAGGGTTTATCTGTGACCTGAGTGAAGAAAGTTCGGCTGTTTTCTGAGTAAAAAGTTGTGTAAGCTGCAACTTTTCCCTGAAAAAGACACTCCTGAGAAAAGCCGAAATAACTGATAAAAGCCCCAGCCAGACAAAAACGATTACTAGGTCTTTTATACTGAATTCAATTCTTGAAAAGCCTTTTGATACCCCAAATACTATTTCAACTACCTGAAAAACGAGGCTTCCAATGCCACAAACTAAAAAGAAGAGAATAATCCCTGCTGAAAATTCTTTTGAGTCGGGAGCAGATATATGGGGCATTACCTTTTCCATAAAGATTTTATGAGCCACATAAACAATACTAAAGAAAAGAGGCAAAAGCACTGCATTTCTCAGGCCTCCATCCCAGAGATTAAGTGGCAATTGACCAAATATTGCAAAAATCAAAGTAGATATTACAATAAACACCAATAACAAAATGTCGAGATACTGATAATTTTTTTCGGTTTCTTCATTGAGCTTAGTTTTAATAAAGTAATAGAACTGAGCAGCAACTTCATATATTCCAATAAGTGTCAAAGTAACTATAGTATTACTAACTAAATGCACTTTGCGAAACAAGGAATAAACTTTGAAGCCCACAATTTGCCCTGAGTTGTCTAATTTAAATCGCCAGTAGAGTTTAAAGTAGTCGTATAAAAAGACACTTGCAAAGCTGAACATGGCGGTCATAAACAAATAGGTGAGAAATAAATTTTGCTCTTCTCCTTTTGATTTCCAACGAGGGAAAGCCAGATAATGAAAGGTAGCCCAGGCTAAAAAAAAGAAGACTCCACCTGCAATGGTTGGAAAAATAGTGTTAAGTTCGTGATTGTAAGAAGCCAGACTTTCCCAAATACCATGTATTGTTATGGGAAATGCATCGGCAGAGGCATTTTGAGTAGATTGCTCAGCCAGTTCGACTTCTCTGTCGAACTGGGCGGCCATTAGAAACAAACGACGAGTAATATAAATGGTAAATGCCAGAAGAATAAACCAAAACTCGAAGCGTCTGAACTTTTGAAATGAATGCATAGCTTTTTCGTAATTTTTCAACAAAGCTATGGCGCATTCAATTATGTGAGTAGATAATGTTATGAAAACGCTTAAAAATGTTACGAATTTTTAAAAGCCAATCTTTTTTCGTTCTTCCTGCGGCTCTGCCTGTTGAGTTCCCAGACGCAATAAATCGCCTAATAAGCGTTGTTGTTCAA
This sequence comes from uncultured Emticicia sp., assembly GCA_966212365.1. Lineage (GTDB taxonomy): Bacteria > Bacteroidota > Bacteroidia > Cytophagales > Spirosomataceae > Emticicia. The sequence continues at coordinate 10,665 of CBIHRH010000062.1, forward strand.
ATTTTTCACGCCAATAGTGAGCTGCCAACTGCCATTTTTCTACGTCTGCTTTCAGTTTTTCGTTTTCCATCTGTAATTTTTCCAAAGCAAAATCTACTGGTTGCAGCTCTACACCCAGCCATTCTAATAGATTAGATTTTAATAAATTGGCTATTTCTGTTGCTCTGGCAATAGTCAATTCGGTTTTATTACGTTCAATATCGCCATAAGCGGTGGTCGAGAGCCCCAGCATATCGGCCATATTTTCTTGTGAAAAACCTTTTTGCAGGCGTGCCTGGCGTATTTTTTCTCCAATATTCATAGCTTTAATTTCCATAAGCAATCGTCAAAAATTAATAGGTGTTTCTTGAAAAAGTATAAAAACCTCTCTTGGTATACTAACGATTTTCATCTTATAATCTGTTCAATTATAAGCGTTTATCTCGTCATAAATATATTATGAAGAAAGGTCTTATTAAAATGCTCAGATTGTAAAATCAGTTTATCCGATAAAATATCTGAAATTCTGACTACAATTTACTGAAAGAAATGACATCTTTGTACCGAACAAAACGGAAATATAGAAAGTTCTACTATAGAACTTCATACTGATTTTTCGTGTTGAATAATAAATAGACACATATTAAATAGAAGATTGAAAATGCATTTTGGAGAAGAATTTCGTAAGTATGCTGTAAATCATCTCGGTATGAGTGGTTTGGCACTTGATGATTACATGAAACACAATGTTACTAACATGACGCCTAACATCATTGAGGAACGCCCGATGCGTTTCGCGGCCATTGATGTATTCTCACGTCTGATTATGGACAGAATTATTTTCCTGGGAACAGCTGTAGATGATTATGTAGCCAATGTAGTAGTAGCACAGTTGTTATTTCTGGAATCGGTTGATGCGAAAAAAGACGTGTTGATGTATATTAATAGCCCTGGTGGCTCAGTTTATGCCGGTTTAGGTATGTACGATACCATGCAGTATGTACGTCCTGATGTGGCTACTATTTGTACTTCTTTAGCGGCTTCTATGGGAGCGGTATTGTTGGCAGGTGGTGCGGCCGGTAAACGCTCGGCTTTACCTCATGCCCGTGTCATGATTCACCAACCAAGTGGTGGTGCACAGGGACAATCACGTGATATGGAAATCACAGTTAAAGAAATCATCAAACTTCGTAAAGAGTTATATGAAATTCTGGCAAGTCACACTGGAAAAACTTTAGAGCAAATTGAAGCAGATTCAGATCGTGACTACTGGATGAAGGCTGAGGAAGCCAAAGAATATGGCTTGATTGACGAGGTTTTACACCGCGATAAATAATCGTTAAAGTAGCGTTTACGCGTAATAGAAATGGGGCTTTTCTATGTCTTAAAAAAACATAGGAGAGCCCCATTTTTATACCCGATAGTTGCGTATTCTACATCTTTAAATGTTAGAAAAGTACAATTTTGGTCTTTTTATTTTTAATCTATTAATCAATTAATTAAAGTAACTTTTTGAAGGTAAGAAAGTCTGATAAAAGCATTAAATTCTGGGAAATATGTGTAACCAAATTATTAAGTCTTTTCGAGTTTTGAATTATTTAGTAATAGGGAGGATTGTGTTTTTAAGATTATTTTAAGAAATTTTTATTTTTAAAATATTGATTATCAGTGATTTAAAAATTTTTTAAAAAAAAGTTGAAAAAAAATTTGGAAAGTAGAAAATAAAATCCGCTATCTTTGCAACACAAAAAACAAGAAGACAATGTACCAATCAGAAAAACACATAGCACCGATTAATGGCACAGATATGCTATCGTTTGCGAGAGGGAATTGTTGGGCTTTATATAAATTGAGGTAGAAGTTTTACACCAAAATATACAAAGCCCGGCCTTCAAAGAAAGTCGGGCTTTTTTAATGCAAAAAGCCACAAATAAATTAATTGTAGAACCAAAATTTTAAAGAAATAAATTTTTTAATGTTCATCAGAAATACATATCAACATCAAAGTATTTCCCTAAGTCCGAAACGATTTAAGGTGACCTTCCTATGCCGGATTGAAAATTTAGGTGATGCGTCATTTGTGAATTGGACAGGAGAACCGGATATGGGGAAACGGCCGAGGTATAAGTATTTATGCACATAGATTGTTCTGTTTAGAACGCTTCGCATAAAGCCCGACCTCAGCCACAAAAGAGGTCGGGCTTTTTGTTTTAGCCCGATTGATTTCAAATAATTCAAATTGAAACGATTATGGGCACGCATGTACCAAAACTTATACGTCAGAGAAGATTACAGAGAAAGCAGG
>CBIHRH010000063.1:0-12942 GCA_966212365.1 uncultured Emticicia sp.
ATCGTTGAAATCGACCCTGAATCGGGCTATGTTATGGATATGAAGCTGTTAAGCGATTTAATAAAAGTAGAAATTCTGGACAAGTTTGATCATAAAAACCTAAACCTTGATACCGAAGAATTTAAAGATATTAATCCATCGGCCGAAAATATCGCAGTTGTAATTTATGATAAGTTGAGGGCAAAGCTGCCAAACCATTTAGACCTTAGAATCAGATTATATGAAACCGAACGAAACTTTGTTGAATACCCTGTTATTTGAAGACGATACTAAAATTACCCTTACGGATGAGGAGATAGGCGACGACCACGTGAGTACTTCTGTAGATACCCCCATGCGTGCTGATGCTTTTGAGATGAATGATGATGAGAAAATAGCACAAATTGAATACTATTTCCGCCAGATAATGGATACCCTGGGGTTAGATTTAACAGATGATTCATTGAAAGGCACACCTAAGCGTGTAGCAAAAATGTATGTGAAAGAAATTTTCAGTGGACTCAATCCGGAAAATAAACCTAAAGTTGCTCTTTTCGATAATAAGTACCAATACAATGAAATGTTGGTAGAGAAAGACATTTCATTCTATTCTAATTGCGAACACCATTTTGTGCCGATTTTTGGCAAAGCCCATGTAGCCTATATTGCCAATGGTAAAGTAATTGGTTTATCGAAACTTAATCGGATTGTACAATATTTTGCCAAAAGACCACAGGTACAGGAACGCCTAACGATACAGATTGCTAAAGAATTACAACGTGTATTAGGTACAGAAGATGTGGCGGTAGTAATGGATGCCAAACACTTATGTGTAGCCTCACGTGGGGTACAGGATGATACTTCTACCACTATTACCAGTTTCTACGGAGGTAAATTTCAACAGGAAGCTACTAAGGCGGAGTTTTTGAAATATATAGGATAAGAATTGAGTGATTGAGTGATTAAAAAAACAATTATTGAAGCGCATATATAGCGGGAGCAATTCTTTTAATCACTCATTCACTAAATCGCTCAATCACTAAATTTTTCACTATACTTCTTCCCCCTGCAATTGTTTCTCATACAATTCCTTATAAGCTCCATCTTTTTTCAAAAGCTCTTCATGCTTGCCTTGTTCAATCACCCTGCCTTCATCCAACATCAGAATTTTATCGGCTAGTTTGGCTGATGAAACGCGGTGAGAGATAATAACCGAGGTACGGTTCTTCATAATTCTTTCTAAATTATTCAGAATGATATTTTCGGTATTAGTATCAACGGCTGAGAGACAATCGTCTAAAACCAGAATTTTGGGCTCTCGGGCAATGGCGCGAGCGATGGATAAACGTTGCTTTTGTCCGCCTGATAGGGTGATTCCACGCTCACCTAATTTGGTTTCAAATTTATCGGGGAAATCCATGATGTTTTTATACAAATCGGCATCTTTTACTGCTTTTATGATTCGCTCATCTGTAATATCGGGAGAGCCGAACTTAGCGTTATTCAGAATCGTATCTGAGAACAAGAATACCTCTTGCGGTACATAACCCATCTGGCTACGCACATACTGAGTATTATAATCTTTAATGGATATACCATCAATCAGAATTTCACCCTCCGTAGCATCATACATACGTACAATCAGGTTAGCAATCGTACTTTTGCCTGAGCCTGTTGTTCCTAGTATTGCTACAGATTCACCTGCTTTAATATCAAGATTGAAATCCTTCAGTGCATGTATACCTGAATCAGCATAAGTAAAATGCACATTTTTAAATATGATACCTCCCTGAATTTCTTTGGTCAGATTCTTTTCAGAAACAATATCAGTTTTGATATTCAAAAATTCATTGATACGTTGTTGTGAAGCGGCAGCCCGTTGAATCTGGCTGGATGTCCAGCCCAGAGCAGTTAAAGGCCAGGTAAGCATAAATACATACATGATAAACTCGGTGATATTACCAGGGGTAAGTCTGCCGGCAATAATTTCCTGTCCGCCGATATATACACAAAGCACTGTACTTAAACCAATGAGTAAGGCAATGGTAGGAGTAAAGAGCGCATCAAAACGGGTAAGCGATAATGATTTTGCTTTATACACATTGCTTTCTTTTCTGAAACGTTTTACCGAATCATCTTCACGGGCAAAAGCCTTTAGCACTCTGATTCCAGAAAAGGCCTCCTGTACGAAAGTAGACAAATGCGAAAGGCTTCGCTGAATTTCTTCTGAACGTTTGTTGACAGACGTACTTACAAAAAATATACTAGCTGATAGTAAAGGCATCGGCAATAAAACCCACCAGGTTAATCGGGTATTAACCGAAAACATATAGCTAAGCACCAGAATAACAAGAGTAGCCATATTCATCAGATACATAATCGACGGACCAATATACATTCTCACTTTGCTTACATCTTCCGAGATGCGAGCCATCAGGTCTCCGGTATTATTTTTTCTGTAAAAACTTAAAGGGAGGGTCTGATAATGGGCATAAATTTCATTTTTAAGGTCATATTCGATATGACGAGACATCACAATCAAAGTCTGACGGACTGCAAAGAGGAAAATCCCCTTTAGAATCGCCATCACCAGAATTAATAAACCATAGATACTGATGCTTGTTGTGAAGACATCGTACATGCTCTTCTGAATCTCAGTATTGGCAAAAAGAAAATATACATCGATGGTTTCTTTCACCAAATCGAGTGCATGACGAACTACCTGTGCCGGAATAACACCAAAAAGGTTTGAAATAATAGTGAAAACAGTACCTAAAATGAGATACCATTTGTATTTAAGCAGAAACTTGTTGAGGTAGGCTAAATGCTTCACAAAAATTATATTCCGATAGGTTTCGAGTCAGTTCAGCGTTAATGCTGAAATGACTATAAAAAACTAACAGTATTTTTTAAAAAATTGTTGCATCAGGTTAAGGATGATTTTATTTCCCGGTTGGTGCAGGCGAGTTATTATTAATAATAATTCTTGGTCTCTTTTCATACCCATTTGTTGGTAACGAAGAAGAAATCGCATAGAAAGGCGCGATAGCCTGCGAAAAATTTCTGATTAAATCAGATAGGTTTACATAAATGGTTTCTCCTTCTGTCAGTTTTTCTGTATGATTTTCAATCCAGGATTTCAATTCTCCCACGGCATCTAAACTATTTGTATAATAAGGCGTAGTTTTATCCGCAACAAAGATGATGGCTTTAGCATCATTCAGATAAGCAGTTTTTGAGTACTCAAGCATTTTTTGTTTTACCGTTACGGGGTCTTTAATACCTGCCATATTAACTACATCCATTTCGTTAATTTCGGTCTGAATTTCGCCAGTGAAATTTGATCTGGCAACATCAGCATCCCACATTGGCAAGCCACTGAAACTTAAGTTAGTCATGCTGGTTTTCAATACGTCAGCAAAAGTATTAATATCAGGCACATTAAAGGTTTTACGGGCTGCACTCAATTGGTCGGCCACAGCGCCCGCTTCAAAACAAAACTTAATATCATTACTTTTGGCTTTAACAATGCTTTTACAATCTAGTAAAAAGGTTTTCATTTGTCTGTAATTAAAGCGATACCAGTCTTCAAACAACACCGAGTTGTACATGGCTTGGATGTTATGGGCATTCATATAATGAATGTTGTCAACACTTACTTTAGGGGGTTCAATCTCACTTGCACTATTATATCTGGTATTGTAGGTGTTATTAACCTCTGCTAAACTACCATAGCGTTCGGTCACTAACCAGTCTCTGAACGCACTTACATTATCAGGTGAATAATCATATTCGCAAGGGTGTGGGTCAATAAATTGGTCTCCATCCCAGGAGTTTTCATAATTGAAACCACTTTCAAATTGTGCCGCTGTAACCACCGAAACCCAATAGAGTTTTTGCCCTAAAACCGGATGGTATCTATCCATTATTTTTTGCACAAACCCTTTCATCTTTTCTGTAGCAGAGAGCGACGAAAAAGAACCATGACCAGAACCATAACCTACCCGAGCAGGATTATTGAACTGATCTTGTATGATTTCTCCAAACAGGTTAAAAAGGGCATTGTCAAAGTTATTGTAGGCTCTCTGATTCGGGTCAAACTCGTCTCTGTCCTGAAAATAATAACGGGTATCATCATAATCTACATTAACCCGAAGGACCACGAAATCATATAGATTACCGGCATGTTTAATAATTCTATCATACAAAGACCAGTATTCACCTAAAACTGCTGGGTCGGTTTCATCAAATTGTGATCGCGTTTTGAATACATCATCAAGCCTGATAGTTACCTCAAATAAATTTGCTCCCCTTTGAGCAAATTCGGTCATTTCAGTAATTGTCCTATCAGCTGTTGGTCGGTTAATGTGTAGTTTCTGATAACCCAACTTAAAATTCTGATTGGTGTTGGCTATTGTCTTGGTATTACAGCCTTTAATTTCAGCAGTGAAATTGCCATTACCTGAAACATAAAAACCGGGATTCAGTATAACACTTTTCCCGGCGCTATAAGTTACTTTAGCACTATCGCGGATCTCGTTATTAGCCACGATTTCACCAAGAGTGCCGTCAGTCTCCAGAAGAATCGTACCCTTAATATAGTTATCTGTTGGATTTGCCAATGATAGGAAGGTCTGACAAAGAGAAATACTTGCTGTGCCAGTTGTAGTTCCTGGGCCACAAGAATTAGAAACCGAGGTCAGGTAATAAGTAGTGTTTTCCGTTGGATTAACAGTTATGGTTTCTTGTGACTTATTCAACTTCAAGGTTGATGGAATACCTGCAATGGTTACTTCATATTCACCACCTCCCGTTAGAGTAAGAGTAAGGTTGGCAGGGGAATTAAAATCCTTGACCGTCTGAGAGCCTTGAAGTTTAGCCGTAGCAGGGCGCGATACTCTTAAATCCAATTCATCACTTTCTCCTTTACAACCCTGATTTTCTGCAAATACCTTATAGATGCCCGTTTGGTCTTCAGTTGGTGCAAAATCCTGATTTTCTCCTTCATAAACCGTTTGTCCGTTTCTTGTTAAAGTAATGTGTGCCCCTGTAATGTTGGTTCGAATGCGATAATCTGGTAATTGTGTATAGCATATACCCTGAATGGGAGCCGTACCTAATAGTGTGCTTGATATAATAGGTTGAAGCTTTGTGTTAATTTCTACAATTTTATCGGTACGTATAGTACCCACCACCGTGTTATCTTCGCTTACTACTCTGGCATAATAGCGTTTGCCTGCGAGACTATCACTAACCGTAAAAGTAAGTGGGCTAGCGCTACCTGTGGCTACAGTAATAGCTCTATTGGTCACTATATCAACCAGTTCGGCTTTGAATGAAGTATTCGAAAAATCGCCCTTAGAGCTAAAACTGATTTGATTTTCAGTTCCTGTACATAGAAAAGTACTGGTATTATCTAAGACAATGCTTTTGGGATTGTCTATTTTAGTAATAAAACCTCTTTGTCGGTTATCATCAGGGTTAGAAGCATTGCCATAATTAGTACTGAAACTAACCTGTCCGAAAGTAGCTTTTCCGTAATTAATACCACTGAGAATTATATTCTTGCTATTGTCAACAACTAAACCATTTATATATAATGCATCATATACTCGGATATTATTAACTGACCCTGACAAATCTCCATTGGGTTTATAAATCGCCACGAAAGGATTACCGGAGGTACTGCTATAGGTTGCCAGATCTTTTTGCGGCAGGCGATGTTCGTTGATTAAAAAGCGGTCGGCAGTAGCAGAGTTGTTGAGATAGCTCGTAAAATAGATATTATCTTCATTATCTACGCCCATTGTATTCCGGCCGCTTCTCAGGGTATGGTTATTTAACTTTGCCCATTGTCCATCGCCGTTGGCATTCAGTTTCAGCAGCACTGATGTATTGTTAGCATCATAATCTTTTGGTGTAGTCTGGAATGTGACATTGGCGAAATTACCCCCATAAGATGTTCTGACAGAAAAACCTAAATAGATATTATTCTGCGAATCTGTTTTGATAGCAGGTGCTGAATCGGGATTATTCTCTAATAATATCACCTGCGATCGTCTGGCCCAATCCCAGTTCTTTGTATCCGTATTGAATTTAGCAACAAAATAATCGGTATCACCGAAAATAAGCGGATACTGGCCAAATGAAACTGCTTCAGCTGTACCTACGCCAACTGTTGCAGTTGAGCCTGTTACAATGAGATTATTCTGTGCATCGATTTCAAGATTGGACATACCTAATGAACCTGTTGGAGAAAAAACACTTACTTTCTCGTAATGAAGCATACTCAGGTCGTTAGGGCTCAATTGCATGACAACTAATCCTGCTTTTTCGTTATTAATCTCGTTGCCATTATAGAAGCGAATATTGTCAGATACCCCTTGATTCCAGGTATAAAGGAGCCACAATTTATTATTACGGGCTTTTAGTGAATAATAACCTTTATTACCCAAACCATAATCAGGTTTGTTATCAAAATCGTTGGCAGATACGCCACAGGTCTTTACCTCGGTAAGATTGGTTAATATCCCCAGATTACCATCCGAATCGAATTTTGCCAGCCACGTAAAACGGCCTTTAAAGCGGTATTCATATTGTGTCGAAAGTGAATCAGAAATATCGAATTTGCAATATCCTACGATATTTCCTAATGTTAAATCTTCCTCATCGGCTATAATCAACGAAGCGCCATTTTCAGGATTAGCAGGACAGTTAGTTGCTGCTCTGAATTCAGACACTAAGAAAACCTGATCATTATCAATAGCTATATCACAATATTGATAATCGCTTATATCGCTCTGGGTATTCCATTTTCTGTGCCAGACTAATTTCCCATCAGCACTGATTTTGGCGAGAAACCCAGTCCGTTTATCAGCTGTCTCTGAATTATCACAAAAAACAGTATTCTGGTTGACAGTTGTAAGAAGCGTATTCCCCAAACTCATAGCCTGAGAAAAATATCCCGCTATATATAGGTTATTATCACCATCAATTTCCGTATCTACAATAGTTGAAGGATAATTGAAAGTATTAGTCCAGAAATTATCTGCCAGAGCCCACGACCACGCGGGTTTACAATTACTCAGCATTAAACTTTGGGAGGCAGAAGCTAAACAACCATTTCTGTTAACAGTTACTTCATAGAGGCCATCATGAGAAAGACTGCCCGAACTAATCAGCAAAGTGTCTTTTGATGCGCTTACAGGGCCTGTCCATGAATAAGTGCCGCCATTTGAACCACCATTATTCGCAATAAGCCTGATAGTATCTCCCAGACAAGGTTTTGCTGGGATGAGACTTACAGAAGGAGTGGGTTTTGAGAAGATGCTTAAATCAGTGCTATTAGTACCGCTAATAACGCCCGGGCCGCTTAGTAAAACTCTCAATCTGTATTTAGTACCCTCAATAAAGCCCTGCGGGATAGTAAAACTGGCACTGGTAGTATTAGCTTCCGCTATGGCAATAGTGTGAGGAGAATCAAACGAACCGCTACTATCAGATAGTTGTATCGTGAAAAAGTGATTGGCATCTAATAGTGTATCACTGCTAATTGTCCAATTAACTGTAATTGCCGTATTGGTGCATATCAGGTTGGACGCCACTTCCAGTAAGTTTATTGCAGGGAGAGAAACAGGCGTAGTACAGGTATTGAGTACAGATAATTCATCAGTAGGGATACCTGTAAGAGCAGGGCTCGTACTTATTACCCGGATACGATAATGGGTTCCGGTTGCCAGATTTGTAGGGGTTACAAAGGCAACTTTTCGAAAAGAAGAGCTATAAAACTTAACTAATTCGACAGGATTGGTGAAATTTCCTGAAGTATCTGAAAGCTGAATTTTGAAATAATTATCGGCATTAAAACTCCCCGAAGCAGTAAAATCAATTTTTTCAACTTTCCCCTGACAAAGATTTTGCCCGTTGAAAGTAACGGACATGGTTTGAGCATTTACTAACTGACAAAGAGCGAGTAATAAAAGTAAAAGGTAAAATTTGGGCATTATTTAGGTAACTATAATTCTCATAAAAATACATAAAAAAAAGGTATTTTAATAGATTTTTTTATTGAATGGACATATTATTATCAAAGGGTAACAATAATATAATAATTAATAAAAATGCTAATAAAATAGCTATACTCTCCGGGCTTTTAGTTGTAAAGGAATTATTATTACTCAAAACATTCACTTAGTATTTTATAATTGCATTTTTCAAAACCTTGCTTGTTGTCAGGTATTTTTTCTAAATTGTAAGCGTATTCTCTTATTCAAATATTCACCCCTATACTGTTAATCGTTAAACATGAAAAGCACACTCAATCGTCGTGATTTTATCCGACAAAGTAGTTTTGCAGCTTTAGGTCTTACTCTGCTTCCGGGTATGGTGCGTAAAGTAGCACCAAGCGACCGCCTGCGGGTAGCACATATCGGACTCGGTGGCATGGGCAACAACCATATGAACTGGTTTGCTAACCTGCCAGAAGTTGAGATAGTTGCCCTTTGCGATTTAGATTCAGACCATCTGAATTCTACGCTTAAAAACCTGCAGAAAAAGCAACCTGACACTAAAGCACAGCTCTATTCAGATTTTCGCCATATTCTTGACCGGAAGGATGTTGATGCTATTACTTGTGCCACCCCTGACCATTGGCATGCTCAGGTTGCCATTATGGCCTTTCAGGCAGGAAAAGATGTTTATGGTGAAAAACCACTCTCTTACAATGTAAGAGAAGGCCAGCGGATGTTGAAGGCGATGAAAAAGCATGACCGTATTTTCCAGTTAGGCACACAGATTCATGCCGGAGACAATTATCACAGAGTAGTAGAATTAATTAAAGGTGGTGCCATAGGCAAGGTGCATACGGTAAGACTCTGGAAAACCGGATTCCCTCCGGTATTAGGGCCAGCCAATTATCAGACGCCACCAGCTTCGCTTAACTGGGATATGTGGTTAGGGCCTGCACCATATTCAAAATATACTCCGGAGCGTTGCCATTTCACCTATCGTTATTTCTTAGATTATTCCGGCGGGGTTTTTCAGGATTTCTGGAGCCATATTGCTGATGTAGTCTGGTGGGCATTAGAACCTAAAAATCTGACTACTGTTAAAGCTAAAGGTGAAGCCCCTGAGGGTATTGGCGATGCACCGAAATGGATTGATATTGATTATCAGTTTGATGATTTAAAAATCTACTGGACTTCGCAGCCACCGAATGTGCCGGGCGCAGAGAAAAAAGGAATAGGTGCTTATTTTGAAGGTGAGAAAGGCACCTTACTATGTGATTATGGTTCTTGTGAATTGAATATCAATGGCGTTGTGATGAAAGATATTCCTGAGATTCCGATTACTATTCCTCGTTCGCCTGGGCATCAGCAAAACTTTGTTACGGCCGTGAAGAACCGTACACAACCGGAATCGAATCTGGAATATGCACGTATGATGACCATGCCAATGCACCTCGGCTTAATCTCTTACAGACTAGGACGGGAGCTACACTGGAATGCTAAGAAAGAGAAATTCAAACATGATAGAGAAGCTAATGCTCTGCTTTCGAGAGAATACCGCAAAGAGTGGGATTTGACTTGATATTTATCTGTAATTCTTTGATAATAAAGTGTTTATGGTCTTAGTTTGTGATTGTTAAAAATTCATAGAAGAAATTTTAACAATTTGATATTCGTAAAAGTTATAGAAATACGTTAATTTAGTCTAGTATTACCAAACAATTAAACATATGGCAAAAGATAAGCCCGCAAAAGAAGCGAAAAAGGAGCCTGGCAAGACGTTGAAAGAAAAACGTGCAGCAAAGGAAGAAAAACGCAATAATAAGCGAGACTGATTTCAGCATTTGTTTGTTTTCCTTTATCCGTAAGAGCATCTTAAACCGTTTAAGATGCTCTTAATTTTTCTCGTTCATCAACAATAACTAAGTGTATGCCACGTCTATCAAAACAAACCTTTATTACCTTATTTCTCTTCGTTTTTAATGTCTCAGTTTTCGGCCAGAATAAAGATGTGCCATACGTAGTCATGGTTTCTTTTGATGGCTTCCGTCATGATTATGTGGAGAAGTATAATCCTAAAAACATTAAAAAGTTTATCAAAAAAGGAGCTGCTGCTACTAAAATGTTCCCTTCTTACCCAAGCAAAACTTTTCCTAACCATTATACCTTAGTTACAGGGTTGTATCCTGCGCATCATGGTCTGGTTGACAATACTTTTTATGATGTCAATCGTGATACATTCTATTCAATCGGACAAAGAGAAAAAGTAGAAGACCCATACTATTATGGGGGCTTGCCTATCTGGCAATTAGTGCAACAGAATGGTATGAAAGCAGCTTCGTATTTCTGGGTAGGGTCTGAGGCTCCGATAGGGGGCTCATTTCCAGCTTATTATCATCGATATGATGCGAAAGTGCCCAACAAGCAAAGAGTACAGGGAGTATTTGATTGGTTGAATCTACCGGAAGCTGAACGCCCTCATCTGATAACTATCTATTTTTCGATGGTAGATACCCAAGGGCATGAGTATGGCCCTAATGCTCCCGAAACCATAGCGGCCGTAATGGAAGCAGATAGCCTGGTAGGTATGCTAATGTCAGGATTGAAGAAAATAGATTTGCCAGTGAATGTGATTCTTACATCAGACCACGGCATGTATGAAATGAAAAATGAGGCTGATAAATTTATTTATACAGAAGATGTATTGCAAGGCCTGGATAAAAACGATTTTGTTTTTGTGAATAGCGGTACACATGCCAATATTTTCCTGAAAGATAAAGCCAAGGAAGAAAGTATTCTGAAAAGTATAGCAGGTAAGCAAAATCATTTTAAAGTATATAAAAAGGCTGAGTTGCCACAGAATCTGCATTATAATGGTCACCCGCGTATTGGGGATTTAACGCTTATGGCAGAGGCAGGTTATAGTTTTTATTCAAGAGAAAGTCTGGCTAAGAGGCCTATTACTAAGAATGTATGGGGTGTACACGGTTTCGATCCCTATGTTACACCCGAAATGGGTGCCATTTTTTACGCCAAAGGCCCAAATATCAAAAAAAGGAAAAAGATTCCGGAATTTCAGAATATTCATGTGTATCCTTTTGTGGCTACGCTATTAGGTATTCCTGTACCAGCAAATATTGATGGTGATGCAAAGGTGCTGGAGGGGATAATCAGGGAATAATTTAATGATTGAGTGATTAAACCAGAGCATTTCTTAATTAATCACTCATTCACTAAATAATTCAACTAAACGCCATTTCTCTCAGATGCAACAACACCGTCGTTCTCTCACGTGTAGCTTTAGCCAATGCAACATCCTTAGCCAAGGATTGGCCGTATGATGGTATTAGCCTTTTAAGCTCTTTTTGCCATTTTTCGGTGGCTTCAAGGCCTGGGAAACATTTCTTCATTAAATCGAGCATAATAGAAACGGAGGTTGATGCTCCAGGAGAAGCTCCTAGTAGGGTAGCCAGAGAACCATCTTGTGCATAGACTACCTCTGTACCAAATTCTAAGATACCTCCTTCTTTTTCGTCTTTTTTGATTACTTGTACACGTTGTCCTGCGTCCAGTAATTCCCAGTCTTCCATTTTTGCTGTGGGCATATATTCTAATAATGCTTCCAGTCGGTCTTCCGATGATTGTGTTACCTGTTCTATCAGATATTTAGTCAATGGGATATTATGTGCCCCTGCCGAAATCAAAGGCCATATATTACTCCATTTAATAGACTGTGGCAGGTCCATATAAGAGCCGTGTTTCAGAAATTTGGTAGAAAAACCTGCATAAGGCCCAAATAGTAAGGCTTTTTTGCCGTCAATCACACGGGTATCTAAATGAGGGACCGACATAGGAGGAGAGCCAACACTGGCTTTACCATAAACTTTGGCACAGTGCTGTTCTATTAAATCAGGCTTATTACAAACCAACCATTTACCACTTATCGGGAATCCACCATAGCCTCTGCCTTCGGGAATATCCGATTTTTCGAGCAATGGGAGAGAGCCACCTCCTGCTCCTATGAATACAAATTTGGTCGTATAAATATGCGTTTTCCCGGTATCTAAGTTTTTGATTTCAAGCTGCCAGTCGCCATTATCAAGGCGTTTGATATCCTCTACTTCATGATGTAATTTAAGTTCTACACCATCGGCATTCTCTAAATAAGAAAACATTGATTTTGATAATGCACCAAAATTAACATCAGTACCTATTTCCATGCAAGTAGCTGCCAGTTTCTCATTTCTATCGCGCCCTTCCATAATTAAAGGCATCCATTGAGCTATTTCATCATAATCATTGGAAAATTCCATATCACTGAATAGATGATAGTTTTTCAATGCCTCGTACCGCTTGCGCAGATATTCAGTATTTTCATCGCCCCATACAAAACTCATGTGTGGAATACGACGTAAAGTTGTCGTAGGATCATCAATAATACCCTCTTGCACTAAAGTTGACCAGAATTCTTTGGAAACTTCAAATGAAGCAGCAATCTTGACGGCTTTATCAATATTGATGCTGCCATCTGCCATTTCAGGGGTATAATTAAGCTCACAAAAAGCCGAATGGCCTGTTCCCGCATTATTCCATGCCTCGGACGATTCAGCGGTTACTCTGTCCATCCGTTCAAATATTTTTATTTGCCAGCTTGGTTCCAGCTTTTTCAAAAAAGTGCCTAAGGTAGCGCTCATGATACCCGCACCTATCAGTATAACATCATTACTATTGTTAGTCTCTTCCATGTTTGGTTCGTTTTGTTGTATGAAATAAACGCATAAGTAAATAGAGCATACAGGGGAAAATATGCCTTTTTATTGTTTCGTAAATGCCCCAAATAAGGTACTCAATACTTGCACTGCATTGTTAATTACCTCTTCGTTTTCAACAGGAATCTTCAGATAAACCTTACCTGATTCATCTTTTTGTGTAATGCTATCGATTAATTCCCTGGTTG
>CBIHRH010000064.1:0-12798 GCA_966212365.1 uncultured Emticicia sp.
GGAGAGGGGCAGGGGTGAGGAGTTTCCCACCCCCACCCCAACCTCGGTTGTCGGAACTTCCGTTTCGACAAGACAGATTGTTTTCTGGTTAATTGTTTTTTCTATTTCCTGATTCTCTTGTTTATCTATACTATCAATGCTTTGATCGGTGCTTTCGCTTTGCTTCTGCACTTGCTTTATCAGTGCTTTATCCAATGCTTTATCAGTTGCTTTATCAGATTTTGACAGAGCAATAATAGTGGAAGTATACTGATTCCTGCTCTGCTGTATCACTTCAATAAAGCCCCATTCAACCAGACTACTGAACACCTTATTATACGTATTGAACGAACGAATACCCAACACCTCCATAGCCTCAGAGGTGGGCAGTCCGAATTTCTCTTTTTGTCCCAGGCGGTTCCATTTTTCAATCACCCACATAAACAAAGCCGTATGGATAGGTGTATTAATATCAGGATTCTCAAAAGCCCAGTCAAACCAACTCCTTGATAAATTATAACCGTTCATGTGTTTATTGAGTGATTGAGTGAATGGCGAATGGCGAATCAGAGAGTATTAGCAAATTTGGATGCTACCTGTGAAAATTAAACATTAGTAGAAAAAAAATCACTGTAACAATAGCTTCTCAATCAGTCATTCGCTAATTCGCCATCAATATTTATTAATTTTCGAAATATTCTCCCCGCCTACCTTCAATTCTTCATATAAAGGCTTATCGTTGAGGCTCTTGAAATCGGTTTTCCGTTGGATAACGATGCTATAATTCGAGCCCTTTTCTTCAAACCGCACAAATGTTCCGAAGAACTCCTTGTTCTGATTCGAGGCGTTTTTGAACGTAGTAATGATATTGACCAGCTGCCCTTCTTTGAGCGACCTGGCGATTTTGTAGTTTGACATCTCTTTATTGATTAAGAACCTTGATTGATTGGATATTATTTACGGGGAAAGTCAACGTAACTTTCCTGTGCCCCCTCTCCTGAAGAATCTCTATCCAGAGCGGGTGATTATACGATTCAGAGAATCGGTGCTGCAAAAACACGCCATGCTCGGGCAACGGTTGCGTGTCGTGGGCGAGGATACCTTTCGAGTAAACGATGATTTCATCGCCCATCGTCAGTTCATTGATTTTTTCTTCTATTGTATTCATTTGTTGTGAGATTGTTGAAATTTTAAATAATAGTTGTTGTTGGAGATTACCTCATGCCGCGCACTCCTCACCCACTAAATCTCCCTCTCCCAAGCTTCTGTGAATCCACAAACTTTACGTTTAAGTTGAGGGTGTCTCAAAAGTATTTTTTACCAAAGATTATCGCAACGGCGCACCGTTTGGAATTTTCCTCACCCCAACCCCTCTCCCAAGGGAGAGGGAGATTTAGAGGGTGAGGCGGCGGCCGCGCGGAGAAACCCTACCCCCAAACCAAATAAATAATAATAAACGTCACCGGCAGCCCGGCAATAAGTATTAAATCCCGAAAAGCCCCCCGGTCGAAATCCTGAGAATAATATTGCCTGGATTGTGGGGCACCCGGTTTACTGAGACAGACTGTCAGCCCCAGTGTAAGGGCCAGCAGAATTACCAGTACAAGTACAGCAAGCAGCAGCCGCGCATCGGATAAATTGATGGATAGGTGCATGGTTGTAGGTGTTTTGTTGTGTGGATATGGTGTTTTTTAATCACAGTCTATTACATTTTTCAGAGACGATTTTATCATTCACCCCTCACGCCTGCCGCGTTTCGGAATTAATAAATAATTTAATCACTTTCAGATTGGCGCTGACTATCCGCTGCACGGTTGAGCGTTTGGCAAGACGGCCTTTCATTACATTATAATAGGAATACCGGCTGACGCCCGAGTATGCCAACGCCTTTTCTTTCGCACCTTTTCGCTTCGATAATTGTGCATGATACATCTCATAAACACTGGCCGGAAGCGCAATCATATTCAATGAATGATAAGGTTTTGTGTTGTCCATTTTTTTTATTTGTTTTGTAGTACGATACAGATACGCAGCTGAACCGTACAAATGTACGGCACTTTTACACAAAATTCAACAAATTGTACAAATTTTTTGTACAATTTTTACGCATCCATACCAATGAAAACCCAAAGCATTGATAGTAAGGTAATTAATCTTATTAACTTTCAGAAAAGTAAACGCTTGAAAACGGAAGAATTGGCCACCAAGCTAGGTATTTCGACTAGTCTTTTGTACAAATTGTATAAAGGCGAGCGGAATCTGACGGATGAGCTTGTGGAAAAAATTCAGACAATTATGTTTGAAGAATCACTGCAACAATCAGGGCAGATTGAGCGTATAAGAAAGCAGAGGATTGATGTAAACAAACCCGATGCGCTCGTTGTCTCGATTGATAATAGTGAAGTTTTAGAAGAGTATATAAACACACACGGAAACCGTTTTACACGCGTAGACGGAGAAATAATTTTGGAGGTGCCTTTGCTGAACCATGAAGCTTACGCGCGGTATCTGGACGAGACTTCAGAAGCCCGCATCTATGAAAGTGAAAAGCTGGTGACATTCGTAGTCGATAAATTTGACCCGACCTTTCACCTGGCTTTTAAAGTATACGGAGATTCGATGAATGGGGGCCGACTGACAGATACCCCCGATAAAGCCATTGTGCTTGGCCGCGAGGTAGATAAAAACCTCTGGTTTGATGGTGGGCTAAAAATCGATAAATACGGCTACGGCTGGGTGATACTCACCGAACGAAATATTCTTTTTAAAGACATCGTATCATTCGATAAATCGAAGGGAATCATCACCTGCCATTCCCGCAACCCAAGCCCCGAATATTCAGATTTCGAATTGTCTTTGCGGGAAGTCCATCAGATTTTCAAGGTTTTAAAGAGGATATTTTAAACACCCCTAACCCCTGAAGGGGGATTAAAAAAAAATTCGTAGAGACGCAATGCATTGCGTCTTCGCGGGTCTGTCCTGACCATTAAATGCTAATTTAGGAGAGGTCTGAAAACCGAATATAGATTTAGATTTCTCTTTACATAGGCCTTTGGAGACGCCATGCATGTCGTCTCTACGGAAAATGGTAGTTTTATTCTTCATTTAATAAATCGCCCAGTGTTACCCCCCAGTGGTCTAATACCCTAAAAACAGATTCAGCATATTCCTGTGCATTTGGACGAACCACCAGTAACGGATTTATGATAATAAGCGCTTCTTTTGCATAAGTTAATGATTCTGCTTGAACAGGCTTGTTTTTTGCATAAAAAACAGTCAGATTAGTTAAAGTCATCGCCAGATCGAATGTATATCTGGAAGGATTTTTTTCTGCTAAAACTCTGTAAGTATTTAATGACTCCAGGTATATTTGCTCTAATTGAAAGAACTCCTCTTTAGCAATATATAAGTCAGTCAGATTGCTCAGGGTAAGAGCCACAGCGGGCAAATAAACAGCAGGAGCTAATCGGGCCAATGATTGATAAATCTTTAACGATTCCTGATAATCCTGCTCTGCCTGACCTAATTTATGCCTGGCTCGTTTTAATCTTCCCCAATCGCTGTTTAAATTACCCAGATTATTTAAGGTCATGGCTATATCAGGCAAATACACCGAAGGATTTATTTCTGCCAGTAATCTTCTTATTGAAAGTGATTCCTGAAAAGCTTCCTCTGCCTTGTTCAGCTCTTTTCTATCACGGTACAAAGCGCCAAGATTATTTAAGGTTGCAGCCACCGCAGACTGAAACATATCAGGGTTTATATTTGTTAATTTTCGTCTTATTCTCAGCGACTCACTGAATTCTCGTTCTGCTTCTGCCCATTTCTTTTTAGCCCGATGCAAAAGTCCAAGATTATTCAGGGTCGTTGCTACAACGGCCAGGTATCGGTCCGGGGCTTGTTCGGCTAATTTTTTTCTTATGGCCAGCGATTCAAGATAGACTTGTTCTGTTTTGTCAAACTCATCTCTGGTACGATATAAATTACCCAGATTATTCAGACTCTCTGCTAAAGCAGGTAAATATTGGTCGGGATTTTTCTCTGCCAGCGACTTTCTTATCGATAGTGACTCTTCATATATCTGCTCGGCTTTATCCAGCTCGTTTCTTTGCCGGTATAAAAGGCCCAGATTGTTCAGTGTTAAAGCTATATCAGATAAATATTCGGCAGGATTTGCCTCTGCTAATGCTCTATACATGCGCAACGACTCGCCGTATATTTCTATAGCCTTATCAAATAAGTTATTTAGTTGTAAAAAGTGCCCCAAGGCAAACAAATTCTCAGCGCTCCGATTCGCACTCAACGATTTTTCAAAATAATCTATCGTTACTTCTATCCTGTCGGGCAAATTATAATCAATAGCCGTTAGTTTGGCCAAAACCAGAAGCTCATTAGATTTATGTATCAGTTTATCGCTATTAGCCTGCAGATTCTCCTTTAATTTTTTCTTTTCCTTTAATAATAAGTCTAGCTCATTGGTTATTTTTTCAGTATTTAATACGGCCCTGGCTTCTTTAAAATTACCTTCATCAAAATATTGCTTGGCCAATCTTAAAGATTCGGTATTCAGTTCTATTTTCTGAAAAGTTTCAGCCAGTTGGAGAATATCCCGTTTAAGAGATTCCATCTTTTCTTTTTCATGGTTTAATTCTTCACTATACTTAATGCGCTTCTCATTGGGTAGCGGCAAGGCCAACAAATCTTCCAGTTTGGATATACTGGCAGCAATATCCTGATATTCGGTACTTCTGTAGTAGTTTACATATTTATTACCCAATACAATATCACCGCTACCCGTATGATACATTTCCATTTAAATCAAATTATATAAATTACTAATCTCTTTTATCGGGCCCATTACCTCCATTATAATTAACTGTTTTATCTCTCCCAACAATATCGCCACTACCTGTGTGGTAATTGGTATTATTATTATTGTAGCTATTATTGGTGTTGTTATTAATGCTACTGCCATCTCCAACAATAGAATTACCACCCCCGGTGTTTATATTTCCCATCACTACATTTTTGCTGTTCTCAATACGGATAGATTCTCCTTTAGATTCTTTGGCTTTTATAAAATCGTAGATTTCCTGCAGGTGTTCTTTGGCATCCGGGTTTTTCTCTAAACCCATTCCCATAACAGCCGCCTCATTTTGCTTGCGTTATTTACTAGCGGGGTTCGAAGATAAATTTTATAAACCCTCTTTTTGTTTTTATTAATCTTTAAAAAAAAGCGGCCGGATCCATCTGACAGTGGCATCAGTAAAATCGGTGGTGAAATCTTTAAAGGTTTTGTTGTCTTTGAGGGTTTTGGCTAAATAGCCTACAATAGCGGCAATTGTGATAGGTTCCATAATTGAAGGGTTTAAAAGTCACTTTTATCAAAAATAAAGAGATTCAAAACAGATAAAAAGGAAGTATACGTATTTTTATTATTTGGTACCTATTTAAACAATAATCCCCTTAAAACATCAATTATAAGGGGATTATCTAACAAATATTCTCGTTCCTATCGCTCACTGATAATTACTTTGCGGCTACGTACCCATGCCACAAACCCGGCTACTACCAGCACAAAAATATTAAAGCCTGTCTGCGAACCCTCGCCTCTTGAAATATGAAAGGCTATGGCCGCCACCATAAGGGCTATTACGCCATAAGCAGCATAAACAGTAAGTGCAGGTCTGATACGAAGGGCTGCCGGCAGAATGAGCCCTAAGCCTCCCAGTAAATCGAATATACCTGTGATTTTGGTAAGGGTCGGGTTATCGCCTGTCCATGGCCACATTTGTGCCAGTTGGTCTATGGGTTGGAATAATTTCATGCCTGCTGCCCATACCAAAGTGACTGTCAGCAGAAGCTGACATATCCATGCGGCTATGTTGAGAACTTTCCGGGATGTTGTCATAAGGATGCTTTTTTTCTTTTATGTCGCAAGATTACGTAAATTTGCTATCCGAATGATAGTACTATCCATTTGGATAGCACTATCCTCTGAGATAGTAACACTAAACACCTATGAAATGTTAACATCCGGTACTTGTCCCAAAACCATGCTTTCTATCAAAGACGCGCTCGAAGCCGTGGAAGGCAAATGGAAATTGCTGATATTATTTGCGCTATCCTCAGGACCTAAACGTTTTAAACAGATTAGTAAAGACGTAAACGGCATCACCGATAAAACGCTCTCCAGAGAACTAAAGAATCTGGAAGCTAACGAACTCATCAAACGAGAGGTGCATGATACTTTCCCGCCCACGGTCGAGTATTCTATCACCGAGCATGGCCTGTCTCTTGAAAGAGTGCTGCTGGAACTTCACCTCTGGGGTTTATTGCACCGCAGGCAGGTGATTGGGAAATGAGGGTGGCAGAGGGCTTGGGGCAGGGAGCAGAGGGTAAAGAGCTTGGGGTATAGAGGTAAGGGCACTCTCTCCCCTCCTCCATACCCCATCGCCTATGCGCCATGCTCTTTGCTCCATGCCCCACGCCCTTTGCTCCCTTCCCCAGCCCTCTGCTAATCTCTCAATCTCACCACAAAAATATCGTACCCTCCTCTGGAAGTAAAATTAGTATCATCAGAGATAAACCCGTTAGCAAAGAAACCCATACTATACACATTCCCTTTGGTATCTGCTACTATCTCAAAGGGTAATTCCTGACCGGCACCTCCCATTTCTTTTACCCATTGAAACTCCATATTCTTGTTATATTTTGCCACAAATATGTTTGCATTTGCTTTACCATAGAGGGGAGTACCTTCCAAAGTAAAAGCGCCAGTAAACTCTCCGGCTATCAATAGATTATCACTGGCATCAATGGCTATTACTTTGCCGTGTTCGTCATCCACTCCACCATCTCGCTTTACCCATTTTAAAAGCCCTGCGCTGCTAAACTTAACCAGAAAAATATCGGATCCTCCGGCGCTGGTCAGGTTAAGGTTATCAAAACCAGCTGTTGCCTGAAAACTACCGGTAATAATGATATTATTCTCGGTATCTAATGCTATATCCATACCATACTCAATGCCAGTGCCGCCCATGCGCTTTACCCATATCAGATTGCCGTCACTATCATATTGTACCAGAAACACATCAGGCGCGCCCGCAGAAGTATAGGTATCGAACCCAAAAGTAACATTTCCCAGAAAAGTGCCTATCACTGTTACCTTTCCATCAGTATCTACAACCATACTATTTGAGGTAATAGAGTTAGTGCAGATTCCCCTGCGCAACCATTGGATGGCGCCGTTACTATCAAATTTAACAGTAAAAACACTATGACCGGAGCTGAGATAAGTCTTTCCGCCAAAGGTTACATTCCCAAAAATTGTTCCGGTTATATATAGATTTCCATCGCTATCCAATCCTAAACCTTTCCCTTCATCGTCACCGGTTCCACCTGCCTGCTGTACCCATTGCAGAGTACCGTTGTTGCTATACTTAGCTATGAAAATATCTTTGTTTCCGGTGGCTGTCAGGGTGTTTGCTCCAAAAGTAATCGAATTATGAAAATACCCTGTTACATAAATATTTCCGTTGGAGTCCAATACCAGGTCATACATATAGGCTGATGAAAC
The DNA here is from genome assembly GCA_966212365.1 of uncultured Emticicia sp. Taxonomy (GTDB): domain Bacteria; phylum Bacteroidota; class Bacteroidia; order Cytophagales; family Spirosomataceae; genus Emticicia. The sequence goes on from CBIHRH010000064.1 coordinate 7,559, forward strand.
ATAAGCTATTTTTTGTACCCATAGCAAATGTCCGTCGCTGGTATATTTGGCAATAAACAATGTTAAAAAGTCTACACCATTTCCCGTCACTGTTGTATTTTCAAACGTGGCCGACCCTTCAAAATAGCCTCCTACATATACGTTCCCACTGGCATCAGTAGCCAGACCATTCCCCCAGTCATATTTGGTACCTCCCATCTGCCAGCCAAGCGTAGATGGGTTTGCGAGGTCAGTACCACTAAGTATCCTTACCCATTTGTTTTTAGAATAAAGACGCTTGCAATGAAAAGTAACATCATAGGCTTCGTCGCCATCCTGCGGATTAGACAAGGCCATGATACTCTCATAACTTAAACGCGGAATAGCGCCCGACTGATTGGGTATAATGCCGCCTGGCAGTATGGTAACGCTCTGTGAAAAAACCGTATGGGCAGAGACCAATATAACCAACCATAGAATTATCCGGGCAATGCGATGAGGTGTGTAATTAGTAACGAAATGAGTTTTCATAAAAGTTTTGATAACAATTGATTGCCCAAAACTAAATCGCAAACCCCGGCCCATGAAAAATACCTGAATTAAAGGTCAAAAAGAAGCAAGGAATGGGGGAAGAACCGGAAGGAGAGGAAATAGCCCCGTGTCACCCCTATCTTCGTCCGAGCAAGGGGGTGGCACGGATAAGCTCGGTGGTTAGCAGTGGAAAATAACCGAAGAAGATTAGCCAACAAAATACTGCACAGACAGACTCTCTTCCCTTGTAAATCACGTCATTCTCCTATGCACTTTCACTTGCCCCGGAATTTCAGCAACAAAACCAACCTTAACCAACTGTAAACCATTGAATTAAGGTTATTTTTTTGTTAATTTATTAACCGGAACAACCTTCGGAACCCTCTCATACAAGCAACTGAGCATCAATTAGTTAAATAAAATAGTTTTTAAACGGCGCTGTAAATTTATTTGTCGGCATATGCTAGCAAAATTGCTTAATTTTTTATTAATTTTATACTTCAGATTATCTATTCCACTTCTTCATTTATTCCTATTATATTATGAAAAAAATCCTCTACTTCTGTTTAGCGCTTGCGCTATTGACTAAATCGTATGCACAGCAGGTAACTATTACCCCCGACGGAATTAACCCTAAGAACACGCACCCCCGTATCAGCTATGAAGCAATTCTGGCTTTACCCGATCCACAGGAAGGCGATCTGGCTTTTGATACCACCAATAAATGCTTACGGATTTTTATTAATGGTAGTTGGATATGCAGCTTTCAGGACCCTAATACTTATACCCCTCCGATGAACCCTATTATATCAGCAGGAGGACTCCTTCCTGAATTTGCGAATGATATTGTCGTTGATAATAGTGGCAATATCTATCTTACGGGTGCATATATGGGTACTACCAAATTTGGGGCAGTCGAGAAAACTTCGGCGGGGGCAACCGATATTTTTGTAGCTAAATTTAATAGCAGTGGTGTTTTACAATGGCTGAAATCGGCAGGTGGCACATCTACTGATGTAGGCCAGTCAATTGCAGTAGATACTAACGGCAACGTATACATAACTGGCTCTTATTCGGGGGATGCTACTTTTGAGACAATCACCCTAACCTCTCCGGAACATCAACAGACTTTCGTAGCAAAATACAACAGCAGTGGTGTTTTTCAATGGGTAAACGGGGCCGGTAGTGAACAGAACAATTCTGGTACAGGTATTGCCCTGGATACCGTAGGGGATATCTTCATCACCGGGTCTTATTCCGATTATGCCTCTTTCGGAACAACTACTTTAACCGCGCAAGGAGAATTGAACGAACCCGATATATTTATCGCTAAAATAAATAGTAGCGGTGTTTTTCAATGGGCACAATCAGCCGGTGGGCAAAATAAAGACTTCGGCAGAGCAATTGCAGTAGATAATACGGGCATATACATCACCGGCTCTTTCGAGAGTACAGCTACCTTTGGGACAATCGATAAGACTGCTACCGGACTTTCTGATTTGTTTTTGGCTAAATATAATACCAGTGGCGTTGCGCAGTGGGTAAAATCGGCCGGAGGGTCAGCCGATGACTATGGCACGAGCCTCGCCCTCGATGGTAGCGGAAATGTGTATGTCACCGGGTTTTATTATGGCACTGCTACCTTCGATGCAACCACTATCGGCACAGGTATTGCCAATACGTATGAAATTTTGCTGGCTAAATACAATTCCAGTGGTGTGCTGCAATGGGCACAATCAGCCGGAGGCACCGGATTTGACAATGGTAACGGGGTTGCTGTGCATGGGAGCAACGTATATCTTACGGGATATTTTTCAGGTACAGCCACATTTGGTACCTATAGTGTGGTTAGCAAGGGCGAAACCGATATTTTTGTAGCCAAATATAATTCTAGTGGGGTTTGCTATAAGGTACAATCGGCCGGTAGCACATCTCAGGATATCGGCACAAGCGTGGCCACAGATACCAGTGGCAAAGGTTATGTTACCGGGCAATATTCCGGCACAGTTATTTTTGGCAGTACATCAAAATCTTCACAAGGGTTTACTGATATATTTGTGATTAAAGTAGAGTAATCATACCCCTATCACCCCGCAAGACGTGCGTTATACGGTGTCTTTCGGGGTGATTTATTTAATTAACCAACACCATGACATAGATGAGCCATACTTCGCCTTATAATAATTTTATTTGCCCAATCAAAGTCTAAATCTTAACTTTAGGCGTTGTGATTAACCTATCCCCTATTGCAAACGCTGTTGTATGAGAAAACTTCTATTCCTCTTATGTTTTTTGCCGCTGACAATTATGGCTCAAACATATGAAAAACAACTGATCCCTGACACAGATATTAAATTTCCAAATATCCTTGATGCACAATCATCCGCCAATAGCGAACCCACAGAAATAGCATCTACCCTACTTACCCCAACCTGTTCGGCCGTTGATTTTGCAGCACTCAAAGAGTTTTATGAGACCCTGCACGGCGATAGCTGGAAAAATAACCCCGGCTGGGCCTATATCAAAAACAACGATACTCCCCCGGCCAACTGTACTTTTGCAGGCATATACGGCGTAGCAAGTGCCATCATCGACGGACAAGAGAGAGTCACTCATCTACAATTGCACCACAATAATCTGTCGGGGCCATTTCCGCAACTTTTAGGCACCATGACCAAGCTTGAAATACTCGATTTAAGCCTCAATCCGATAGAAGGCGATATTCCCGTCGAGTTCTTCAACCTGCCCTTACTCAAAAAATTAGACCTCGGTGCCTGCTGGTTAAGAGGCCCTGTAAGACCCGAAATAGCCAATTTTGTGAGTCTGGAAGAGTTAAATATGTACGGTAACCGATTCAGCGGCTCTATTCCCGCCGAACTTGGGAGTTTACCTAATATCAAATACATTTACTTATACTGGAATATTCTATCAGGCAGCATCCCGCGCGAGCTTGGTAATTTATCCAAAGTTTTGGTTTTATCACTGGATGAAAATCGGTTAACTGGCGAAATCCCCACTGAATTAGGCAACTTGCCGGTCATTCAGCGGCTTGGTCTGGGTAATAATCAGCTAACAGGTAATATTCCTCTTTCAATATTTAGCCTGACAACCCTTACAGGCCTTGCCCTGCATAATAACCTTTTAACGGGCACTATACCCCCACAAATTGGCAACCTTGTCAATCTAACCGGACTTTACCTGTTCACCAATATATTTACAGGGAGTATCCCCAGTACCATCGGGAATCTGACGAATCTTATCTATCTGCATCTTGATAATAATTATCTGACAGGTAGCATCCCCGAAAGCATCGTAAACCTGAAGAAACTTGAAGTTTTTGGCATGACCAACAATCAGGTAAGCGGCCCGATTCCGGCAGGAATAGGCGATATAACAAGTCTGCGATGGCTAACACTAAACGGTAATAAATTAAGTGGCAGCATTCCATCCGACCTGGCAAAACTTAAAAATATTGAACTTTTCACCTTAAACGACAACCAGTTTTCCGGCACCATTCCACCGGAATTAGGCGAATTAGCGGCCTCCCCAAACCTATTTACATTTAACCTGGAGAATAATCTCCTATCCGGCTGTTATGGCCAGAACCTGAAAAAGCTATGCGGCAAACCGGCAAGCATCAGTAGTCCTTATCTGTCAGCCAGTTGGGCAGATTTCTGCGCTACCAATGCAGGGGCATGCCCGTGTCCGCAATCACTTACACTACAAAGCACTTCAAATGATGTTAATTCAGGTGCTCAGGCCTTTGAAGCAGATAAAACTACGGGAGAAATCACGGCAAGCAATCAAATTACGGGCACAGCCAACATTACCTTCCGTGCCGGAAGAAGCATTCTGTTAATACCGGGCTTCATGGCCGACCAGGGAACAGTATTCAAAACCGAGCGAAGCGGGTGCAACTAACCACCGCATGCCACGCATTTACAAAACCTGATTTTAGGGACCTTCCTCAAAATATTTCCCCTATTCCCCAAAACAAACCCGGCCTAAAATAGTTTTAGTCTATTATACGGCTTTTACTGTCTCACCGATTTTTCCTAAGTACCTCTCCTGAAAGAAATACTGAAAGACCGCAGGGCATTTCTGCGCGGCGCTCAAAGTATATTCTTATGCTATAAGCAGTTTTCTGCCAGAAATTTCACCCATTAAGTATTAAGCGCAAAACAGAAATTTTCGTAATAAAAAACCTGTATCCGGCTTTCAGCCAGGTTGGTTTTTTCTAAAGCGTTTGACATAAATCTTCCTTTTTTGAGAATCATAAATTTCGCACAAATGACATATAGCTTTACTTTTAAAAACTGCATAATTCTGACTACAAGCTTGTTAATAGCAAGCCAGACTTTTGCACAGCACCTCACCAGCCTTGAGGAGACACATACAGTTATATCCCCTACTCCAGCCTTATATGCCGGTGCAACGGTATCTTTTGCGGCTGTGGATGAGAAGCTTAAGCCGGAAACAGCAGCAGTGGCAGGCTTTACCAAACCCACTACAGTGGTTAACCCGATCGCGGCAGATTGGCAAAGGTCTTCTGCTAAAAAACAGGCACTAGAAGCTCCTATGTATGTCTACGCGGGCTCAGACAGAGTTTGTGGCGGAGATAGTGTCGATTTACACGCCACCTGTTATGTTGGAACAGTAATCTGGTATTCCTCAGCTACCGGAACTGAGATTATCGGCACGGGGGCAGTCCTGAATATCGCTCCCATAAC
>CBIHRH010000065.1:0-12797 GCA_966212365.1 uncultured Emticicia sp.
GATAAAGCCATCAGTTCTGTAAAAGTAGACCCACAGAATAAACTCTTATTAGATTTAAACTTTAACAATAATAGCAAAACTTTAGACCCCTCCACACTGGTATTCAAAAAATACACCATGAAAATCATGTTCTGGATACAGAATATGATGCAATGGATGGCAGGAATAGCATAATTTAGTGATTGAGTAATTAATTGTGAATTAGTGAATAAATTAATAACATACTCGTTCAGTGAAATTAAAAATATGACATCCCTACGGGATATTGATACCTGAAAAGCTTATTTTTTCTACCGCGCGGCGGCCGCCGCGCGGTAGAAAAAGTAGTTATTTTTATAAGTGAAGTCCTGTAGGGACGATATATTCAGGCCTGCAAACCTATTTTACCCAACGAGTATTAATAGTATCAATTTTTATCCACTAATTCACAATTAATTACTCAATCACTCATTCACTCAATAAATATGTCCAACATCAGCCTGATAATAGAAGAGCGCCCGCATGACATAGGGAATTTTATTGTGGGGCGTTTGTTGCCTTTTAGGGGTAAGCGCACAGTAGGGCCTTTTATTTTTCTAGACCATATGGGGCCTGCCTGTATGAGTGAATACCAGAATATCGATATTCCGCCGCATCCTCATATCGGATTGTCGACATTGACTTATCTTTTTGAGGGAAGTATTATGCACCGCGATAGTCTGGGCATTGAAATGGAAATTAAGCCCGGACAAGTAAACTGGATGACTGCGGGAAAGGGAATAGTGCATTCTGAACGTACGCCTGAATACCTGCGCACATCTGATAAAATGCTGCATGGCCTGCAAATCTGGGTTGCCATGCCTAAAGAGCTGGAAAATATGGAGCCCTCATTTTATCATGCTTCCGAAGATGATATACCTGTCTGGGAGAATGACGGTGTTTCTTATAAACTGATTGCAGGTACAGCATTCGGGCATCAGTCACCTGTGCCTGTGTATAGCCAGTTGTTTTTAATGGAACTCAAAAGTACAGCAGAGAAAACCATTAAAATAGGGCATGAGCTATTTGGCGAGGTAGCGGTTTATATTCTTGAGGGAAGCATTGAAAATGAGGGAATCAGCTATGAGCCTAAGCGTATTCTAGTTGCTAAACAAGAAGAATTGTGTGAATTTACGATGAAAGAAAATACTTCTATCTATATTTTTGGCGGAGAGCCATTTCCGGAGGAACGTTTCATTTATTGGAATTTTGTATCAAGCAGTAAGGAAGCGATAGATGAAGCCAAACTTAAATGGAAAGAGCAGACTTTCCCGAAGATTCCCGGAGAAACCGAATTTGTACCATTACCAACCTGATTATTGATGAACAACCTGAAAGTATCAACCGCTCAATTCGAAAATAAGAGCGGAGATAAAGCTTACAACCTGTCTATTATTGATAAACTAGCCGGCAAAGCCGCAGCTGAAGGCTCGCAAGTCATAGCCTTTCATGAATGTTCTGTTACGGGTTATACCTTTGCCATGCCTTTCACAAAGGAACAGATGCTTGCTATTGCCGAATTAATTCCTGACGGAGATAGCATTCAACAACTGATTACTATTGCTAAAAAGCATGATATTGTGGTATTGGCGGGGCTTTTTGAGAAAGACGAAGACGATAATCTTTTCAAAGCCTACGTATGTGTAGATAAAAATGGCTTGGTTGCTAAATATCGCAAACTGCATCCATTCATTAATAAACACCTTACACCCGGTAATGAATATTGTGTATTTGAAATACATGGCTGGAAATGCGGTATCCTGATATGTTATGACAATAATGTGATTGAAAATGTAAGAGCCACCACACTACTGGGAGCCGATATTATTTTCATGCCTCATGTAACTATGTGTACTCCATCTACGCGTCCGGGAGCAGGTTTTGTTGATCCTAAACTCTGGGAAAACAGAGAGGCAGACCCAACCTCACTTCGTTTGGAATTTGATGGTATGAAGGGTAGGGGATGGCTCATGAAATGGCTGCCTGCCAGAGCCTATGACAATGCTATTTATGCTATTTTCTCAAACCCGATTGGCATGGATGCTGACCAACTGAAAAACGGTTGCTCCATGATATTAGACCCTTTTGGTGATATAATTGCCGAATGCAGAACTTTGGGTGACGATTTTGTAACGGCTACCCTAACCCCTGAAAAATTAACTCAGGCGGGCGGCTATCGTTACAAAAAAGCCCGTAGACCGGATTTATACAGCGATATTATCGGACAGGAGCACACTTCAGAACAAAAGGTAGTCTGGTTGAATATGGACAAATAATTGATTTATGACTGATTCTGCCACACTGCCAAAGCGCATTCATAATAAAGAAGTAGTCTATGTTTCTGCCCCTTCTAATTTAGGACTGAAACGTAAGTCTTATGCCGATAAGGATGGGCCGGGAGCAAGAAAAGCACCTGCTGTTTTTGAGCAATTTTCATTTAAAGAAAGACTTGGAATTTCCCGATCTTACACCATCATTCCTCCGGCTTATTCAGGCGAAGTGGATACAAAAACAGGTATCAGAAACCTGCCTGAATTGATTGATTATTCCAGGCAATTGGCAGAAGTAATCAGGAAAATTGTGTCTGACAATCAATTCCCAATCGTTATTGGAGGTGATTGTAGCATCCTGATAGGTAGCATGTTTGCCCTGAAACAATCAGGTAATTATGGACTGGTGCATATAGATGGGCATACCGATTATGCCATTGCCAAAATCAGTTCATCAACTGGCGGGGCGGCAGGAATGGATCTGGCGATTGTCACGGGGGTGGGTGATGATGCTATTACTAACATCAATCAACTAAAGCCTTATGTGGCAGAAACCAACACAGGTCAGTTTGCCAATCGCTGCTACGACAAGACTTTCAACGGCAATTTTTATTATACCGATATTTTTAGTGCTGATTTGCCATTATTGCGTGAGAAAGGAATTGTGGAAACTGCCAGTCAGTTTATTGATAAGCTAAAGAAAAACAAGGTAGATGGAATCTGGCTACACGTCGATGCCGATGTATTGGATAGTGCACTGATGCCTGCAGTAGATTCTCCTCAGGAAGATGGGCTATCTTACGATGATCTGAAAATTTTAATCAAAACTTTTATTAAGTCAGGGCTAGTAACAGGTTTTCAATTAACCATTTACGACCCTGACTTAGACCCTGATAGAACAATCGGGAAAAGGTTAGTAGATGAACTAGTAGACTTGTTTCAACCAATTTAAGCCTCCAGCATTGCCAGAAACTCTGTTTCAGAAATCATTTTTACATTCAGTTTCTTGGCTTTTTCGAGTTTAGAAGAACCCGGTTTATCTCCTACAATCAGATAATCTAGTTTGCCCGATACACCGCTCACCACTTTACCTCCGTTCGCTTCAATTTTCATTTCCAAAGCCTCACGTTCAAAATTTTCGAAGGTTCCGGTATAAAGAAATGTCTTACCTGCCAATACATCACCTTCTATCTCTTTTACTTCATTCTGCGCTGTCAGTTGTAAGCCTGCTGAACGCAATCGTTCAATAAACTGGCGGTTATCTTCATTCTGAAAATACTCCAATACACTCAGGGCTATTTTATCACCAATCTCAGGTGCAGTTCTTAGCTCTTCGTAAGAAGCATTCTTGATGGCATCAATATTCTTGAAGAAACTCGCTAATTTTTCAGCGACTGTTGCCCCTACATAGCGTATGCCAATGGCAAAAAGCACCTGTTTAAATGGCATCTCTTTCGATTTCTCAATACCGTCTACTATATTCTGTGCTGTTTTTTCCTTAAAGCCTATTCTCTTTATCTTACCTGTTTCTTTATCTTCAATTACTTTCTCTAAGCCAAATAACTGCTCGTATTTCAAATCATACAAATCAGCCGCATCATTCACCAAACCTTTGTCATAAAGTAACTCTATTTTACCCTCACCCAGACTATCAATATTCATGGCCTTACGGTGAATAAAATGCTCTATTCTTCCTCTTATTTGTGGTGGGCAACCTTTTTCATTCGGGCAGTAATGATTTGCCTCTCCCTCTTTTCTATACAATTCGGCGCCACAGTCCGGGCAGTTGGTAGGATACTCTATTTTCTGCGTATCAAACATGCCTCTTCTTGAGAGGTCTACACCTGTTACTTTTGGAATAATCTCTCCACCTTTTTCTACAAAAACTGTATCGCCTATTCTTAAATCCAATCGCTCAATTTCATTGGCATTATGCAGAGAAGCCCGTTTTACAGTTGTGCCTGATAAGTGAATGCCTTTATGATTCAGTTTTTCATTATCCAGTTCAGCAACCGGGGTGATAGCCCCCGTGCGCCCTACCTGATACGTTACCCCTCTCAGAATAGCAGGTTTTGATTCCGCCTTATATTTATAGGCAATCGCCCACCTTGGACTTTTAGCCGTATAACCTAATTCTTCTCTTTGGGCAAAAGAATTAAGCTTTATTACAATTCCGTCGGTAGCTAATGGCAATGAATAACGTTTGTCTTCCCATTCTTTAATATATGCCATTACTTCGGCCATATTAGCACATTTACGCCACGTTTGAGATACATTAAAACCCAGTTTTTTCAAAGCTACTAAACTCTCTTCATGCGTAGCAAAAATTTCCTGGTCAGCCAGAAACTGATAGACATAAGCATCCAGTCCCCTGCGGGCTACTTCCTTTGAATCCTGCAATTTGAATGTGCCCGAAGCCGCATTCCTTGGATTGGCATAGCTTTCTTCACCGGCTTCTTCGGCATCTTTATTCATTTTTTCGAACGAAGCAAACGGTAAGAACCCCTCGCCGCGTACCTCAAAAATGGGTGGGAGAGAGATACCCTCTTTACCATTTACTTTCAAAGGCAGGCTCCTGAGCGTTTTTACGTTGGTTGTAATATCATCACCTCTTACCCCGTCGCCTCTGGTAACACCTCTCACAAAAATTCCATTATCAAACGTCATCGATAGAGATATTCCATCAAACTTCTGTTCACATACATATTCGTAGCTTTCTCCATTCAGCCCTTTTCTTACACGTTCGTCAAAATCAATTAACTCCTGCTCGCTATAGGTATTGGCCAAAGAGAGCATAGGATAGCGGTGAGCCACACTTGCAAAGCTTTTGGTGATAGCACCACCAACGCGGTGCGAGGGCGAATCGGGTTGTTTAAGGTCAGGAAATTCAGTTTCCAGACTTTCCAATTCTTTCAGCAGGAAATCAAATTCCTGGTCTGAAATCTCCGAAACACTATCCATATAATAGCGTTCATTATAATAATTCAGCTTTTCGGTTAGTTCAATGATTCTGTCGGCCGGGTTCATTTTGTATGTGGGTATATGTATAAATAAGGTTTGATTAATAGGTCAAATTTAGAAGAAATATTCAAGTATTTAATAAGAAATATATATGACATTTTATTAAAGTTCCTAGGCGTTAGCTTGCTAAGTTGCTGGCTTCGACTCCGCTCAGCCACCATCCCGGCGCAGTTAATCAAATAAGAAACCTGTCTAGTGTTTAAAACCAAAGGCATATCAAACCGGCGGCTGAGCGGAGTCGAAGCCCCGGTTGTGGAGAGGAATATTTACATAAATCAAATCTAATAAAGATGCGTTTTAGAACCTTATTCAATAATTTTCACCCCCCACATTCACTCACATAAACTGCAATCTGTATCTTTGCACAATTTTTCAGCATGCCCATGATAAATGATGCACAGGAAACAGTAAAAAAGGGCTTTAGTAACAGGATTCGGATACGGGTATGCGGTATTTGCATAGAAGATGGGCACGTGCTGATGGTATGCCATAAGGGTGTGATAAATGAGAACGATGTATGGCTACCACCCGGGGGAGGCATGGAGGAGAGCGAAACCATTACAAAAACCCTGGAAAGAGAGTTTTTTGAAGAGACAGGATACCATATAAAAGTGGGAAGTTTTTTATATAAAAATGAGTTTATCCACCCGCCTATACATGCCATCGAATTGTATTTCAGTGTACAGATTCTGTCAGGAGAATTAATAAAAGGAACAGACCCGGAAGTAAATCATGATGCCCAGATAATAAAAGATGTGAGATGGATACCCATAAAAAACAGGGACTTTTTCACAGAAGATGTATATTTAGCGATAAATCGTTAGGAAATCGTTTAAATTTTATTAAAATTGTCAGGGAAACGATAATTTGTTTAGGAACAACCAAATCCAATAATACACTTGGAGGCCACAATTACGCATATTTCACCAAGCTTTGAGATAAAAGATGACCGCTTTGATGTAAGTCAGATAGCCGACAGCCATTTGATGATTGAGGTGGGACACGATCGGTTTCGTTTTGCTGTTTATAATACGATTCATAATGCAGTCATGTGGCTTGAAGATTACCACGTATTTTCGCTATTGACGCACAATCAATTACTAAGTACGGTTCAGCGCATCTACCAGAGCCATCAGTTTTTAGCTGCCAATTACTGGAAAACCATCAGGCTGACAGTCAATGCCAATCATTTTACACTGATTCCTGAAGAATATTACCAATCTGACGAAGTAGTCAAATACCTCAATTTTGCTGCTGGCAAGAACCTGACCGAGCAGGAGCAGATATTTGAATTCAGGCATGCACACTATGGTATTATAAATGTTTTCAGTGTTGAGAAAAATCTGGTCAACTGGATAAAAGAGATGTATCCGGCCAAGAAAATTACACCTGTGCCTGTTATCAGCACGCTGATTGAGGGAATTGTGAAAGATAGAACCAATCGTGGGCTGCATCTGTATTTTGAAGAAAATTACGTATCACTGATTTATTTTCAGGAAGATAAACTGCATTTCTGCAACCGTTTTCAATACCGCACTGCGCCAGATATGGTGTATCACGTATTGTTTATCATGAATGAGCTGGGACTGGAAACAGAAATGCCTGTCACTTTTTATGGCGAAATTACCTCCTTTTCAGAGGGGTATACTTTGTTAAGCAAAACCCTTAAAAATATTGAATTTGCCAGAAATCCGACAAAAATAAAGTTCAGCCAGTACTTTGAGCAAATTCCCGAACACCGGTATTATACACTCTTCTGTTCATATTACCTGTATTAGTGCAACAAAACGAATATTTAACCCCGACACCCATTTCATGAAAAAAGTAGCTTTCTTTCCCGGCTCATTCGACCCATTCACCAAGGGTCATGCAGATATCGTCAAACGTGGATTAAAGCTTTTTGATGAAGTGATTATAGGCATTGGTACAAATACCCAGAAAAAACGCTATTTCCCGCTTGAACTCATGATACTGAAAATTAAAGAAGCTTTTCATGAGGCAGATAATATCAGTATTATTTCTTATGACGACCTCACAGCTAATGTTGCCAAGCAGTACGGCGCGAAGTTTTTATTGAGAGGTTTAAGAAATACAACAGATTTTGAATACGAAAACACCATATCGCAGGTAAACAGACATTTAATAAAAGATTTAGAGACAGTTTTCCTGATTACTTCTCCCGAATTAGCCCCAATCAGTTCCACAATTGTAAGAGAATTACATAAATTTGGCGCCAAAGTAAATGATTATTTACCCTACGATTTGGAATAAATAGCTTACATGATACGTTTTTAGTTCTAAACTGAAAATGCTAATTTTGTAGATTCATTCTTAAATCAGGCGTATTCGTACGTCCCACTCACAATGAAAAAAATACTATTAGTTCTTACATTGGTTTCTTTTGTTTTTGCTTGTAAAGACAAAAAAGAAGAGCCTCTTAATGCTTCTGCCAAAATTCTTACGGCTAATTTCTGGAAATTAGACCGTTTCACTGACCCAACAGGTAAAACCTTATCGCAAAATGAGGTAGGCTCGCAGGCACAAGCTATTTTTTCTTTTGATTTTGAATTTCGTGCAGATAATGTAACCCGTGGCAGAGACCGTGCCTCAAAGCAAATTGTAAACGCCGGAAGCTGGTACCTGAAAAATGATGATAAGGTACTGGATATTCAGATTACCGGATTTGGCGGAGAGTTTAAAATCTTAGAATTATCTAATACCAAGCTCATTTTGCAGGCCGAAAACAACAAATTTATCTCAGCATCGAGTACAATCAATTTAGAGCTGGTGCCCTCTTTATAAGTGCCTGTTTAAATATTGTCTTTCTGACCGAAAAGGCGGTCCGCCGCCGCGGAAGATTTTTTAGTTAGACGAGGCACATTTTGTAGTCGTAGCCAGCAGCTGCGACGAAAAAATGTAATCGAAGTATAGCTAAAAAAGCGGACGCCGCGCAGATACCTTTGAAGGTCGAATTATAATTTTTAAACAGGCTCTATTATTGTTTTTCTTTAGTCTCAGCTTTTTCTACAATATACACAGTGAATTTCTTTTCTGAACCTCTTATTACTAAGGCTACTGTCTTATTGACTGATAGCCGTTTTGTCTCTCAGCCTCAGCAGAGTATCTTTTTTGCGATTAAAGGAGAACGCCACGACGGGCATAATTTTATTGAAGAACTCTACGAAAAAGGTGTCCGTGAGTTTGTTGTTGAAAAAAAAGCAGCCAGACCAGACCTGAACGAACGTTTCCCTGAGGCAAAATTCTGGTTGGTAGAGAATGGTATCAGAGCCTTGCAGAATCTGGCAGCCCTGCATCGGAAGAAATTCAATATTCCCATAATTGGTATTACAGGTAGTAATGGCAAAACCATTGTAAAAGAGTGGTTGAGTGTTTTGTTGGCCAAAGACTATACCATCATTAAAAGCCCACGCAGTTATAATTCACAAATAGGGGTGGGGTTATCGGTTTGGCAAATGAATGAGAGCCATACCCTCGTCATCTAGGAGGCGGGTATCTCAAAATCGGGTGAGATGGAGAATCTTGAACCCATCATCAGCCCGACAATTGGTATTTTTACCAATATTGGTTCAGCCCATGATGAGGGTTTCAGAAGCCGCAAGCAAAAGGTTACTGAGAAATTGCGCCTGTTCCGTAAGAGTAAAACACTTATCTATTGCAAAGATTATGAAGAGATAGACGAAGAAATCAAGCTTTTATTGAAAGCCGTTAACCCAGAAATTCAATTGATTGGCTGGTCAAAAAGTCAGGAAAGCCCGATTAATGTCACTTTCAACAAAGCATCTACTTATACTACATTAGCCATCAATTGGGATGCCGAAGAATATGAATTCAGGATTCCGTTTACCGATGATGCCTCTATCGAAAATGCCACGCACTGCGTTTTTGCTAAACTTTTGTTAACCCCAAAAGGACAGGATTTAAACCTGACATCAGAAGCACTGATGGCTTTAAAGCCAATAGCTATGCGGTTAGAATTAAAACAGGGGATTAATGATTGTTATCTGATAGATGATACCTATAATAATGATTACGCGGGTTTGAATATGGCTCTCAATTTCATGAGTCAGCATCATACCAAAAATAATAAAGTATTAATCATTAGTGATTTACTGCAATCAGGTTTAAAAGAGACTGAATTATACCGAAGCATTGCTGAATTAATAAAAGGCAAAGAGATAGATCAGCTGATTGGTATAGGTGAAGATATTTCAAGAAATGCCCAATACTTTGATGATAGTGCCATTTTCTTTCATTCTACGGAAGATTTTCTGGAAGAATATCCTGTCAATCAATTGCACGATAGCTTGATACTGGTAAAAGGCGCCAGAAAATTCGCTTTCGAAAAAATAGTAGACAGACTCATTCAGAAAGTACATGGAACAGTTTTCGAGATAAATCTGGATGCGTTGACGCACAACCTTAATTTTTATCGTGGCAAAATAGGCAGCGCTACCAAAATTATGGTAATGGTAAAAGCCTATGCCTACGGTAGTGGTAGTGCAGAAGTAGCCAGTTTATTGGAATACCATCGGGTAAATTATCTGGGAGTAGCTTATCCGGACGAAGGAGTAGTTTTACGTCAGAGCGGCATTAAATTACCGATTATGGTTCTCAATTCGCAGCCAGAAACTTTCAGCAAGTTGGTTGAATATGATTTAGAGCCTGAGATTTATAGCTTTCAGATATTCAAGCGTTTTCAGGATTTCATCAAGTCCTTTCCTGATTCGACTTTCAAAATCCATATTAAACTAGATACAGGCATGCACCGCCTGGGTTTTGAGGAACAGGATATTGAAAAACTGATTGAGTCCTTAAATCAGCACCCGAATATCAAAATAGCATCTATATTCAGTCACCTGGTAGGTGCCGATGAAAGCGAGCATAACGATTTTTCAAGATCGCAAATTGAGCGTTTCAAACGTATGTCTGATAAAATTATTCAGGCATTACCAAAAGGAGAAGCACCATTGCGCCATATCTGTAATTCAGCCGGAATTATTCGTTTCCCGGAAGCGAAATTTGATATGGTGAGATTGGGTATCGGACTATATGGCGTAGAAGCTACCGGAACGGAACAGAAATCTTTGCAAACCGTAGGAACGCTGAAAACAATTATCTCACAGATAAAACACCTTAAAAAAGGCGAAACCATTGGCTATAGCCGTAAAGGTGTTTTAGAAAAAGACTCACGCATTGCTACCATTGCTATCGGCTATGCAGATGGTTTCGACAGAGGCTTTAGCAAAGGGGTAGGGACAGTGCTGGTAAATGGTGTCAGGTGCCCTGTGATTGGCAATGTATGCATGGATATGACTATGGTAGATGTTACCGAGGCTAAATGTGAAGAGGGGGATGAAGTGATAATTTTTGGTAAAGACTTACCTATTCATGAGTTATCATCATCCATCGGCACTATCCCTTATGAAATCCTGACGGGTGTTAGTGAGCGTGTAAAACGTGTGTTTTATAAGGAATAAGCAAGTGGGTTTGTAAAACAATCGAAGTCGTAACTATATTTGTGAAACCAAACATTTCAACCTAAGTGAAAAAAGTATCTTTATTAGTTATTGCCAGTTTAATTTTCTTCACAGCTTTTCGTAGCGAAGATTTAAAACCTTATACCGAACATATTCCCGGCCTTGGTCATGGTCTTGATATGGTGCCGATTCCCGCAGGAGAGTTTACGATGGGTAGTCCGGCCGATGAAAAGAACCGCAAAGACGATGAAGGCCCACAACACAAAGTAAAAGTTGATGCCTTCTGGATGGCCAAATACGAGACCTCGTGGGAAATGTACGAAACCTTTTTCAATAAAGATTTAGAAGTAGAAGACACGAAAAATACAACCGAGGTAAAAGGTCGTGTAGATGTGGTAGCCCGTCCGACACAGCCGTATGTAGAGATGTCTTTCGGACAAGGCAAAGAGAGTGGCTTTCCGGTTTGTAACGTAACGCAATTTGCCGCAAGAGCATTCTGTAAGTGGTTATATGCAAAAACAGGCCATTTCTATCGCCTGCCAACTGAAGCAGAATGGGAATATGCCGCTCGTGCAGGTTCTAATACAGCTTACTATTTTGGTAATGATGCCGCACAGTTAAAAGATTACGCCTGGTTTTATGATAATTCAGATGGAGCCTACAAGAAAGTAGGACAGAAGAAACCAAATGCCTGGGGTTTATATGATATGTATGGAAACGTAGCAGAATGGACTTCTGATTTATATGTTGCCGATTTTTATGGAAAACCTGAAGCAGGTAATAACCCTTATGTGAAACCGGAAAAGCATTATCCGCATGTGATTCGTGGTGGACACTGGGATGAAGACCCTGATAAATTACGTAGTGCATCTCGCCGAACTTCAACACCTGAGTTGAAACAACGTGACCCTCAGATTCCAAAATCTGACTGGTGGTTGACAGATGCGCCATTCTTAGGCTTTAGGGTAGTAAGACCAGTAAAAGAACCATCAAAAGCAGAAATTGACGCTTATTTTGCTCGCCCACCGAAGGATATTCCTTGATGGAATAGAAGTATTAAAAATGCAGACCCAGTAGAGACAAGGCATTGCCTTGTCTCTTTTTTGTATACATGAATCTTTATAAGGAATTTTATTTTTGTTTCTCTATCAACATATGCACTTTGTTCTTACCTTTGGTTTTCTGTGAACTAATATGAGTATTGAACCTATATTTATTCTAAAAACTGCCGGATTTTTACAAATTCTCCTGTGTATAGGTAGTCTGGCTATTCCATATTTACTTAATTGGAAAGATGAATTAACCAAAGTTTCAAACCTGATTAAACAGATTTTCTGGACTTATGCCGGATATATTCTATCGTTTAATCTATTCTTTGGTTTGATTTCATTCTGGGGGGCAGAAGAGTTGCTAACTAAAACCTTTCTGGCTAAGTCAATCACTATTTTTATTTTTATGTATTGGTTAGTAAGGGTACTGATACAATTTTTATACTTTGATACCAAATCAGCACCGAAAGGATTAATCTATACGCTTGGTGAAATTGGCTTAGTGGCTTTATTTGTATTTCTGACTGGTGTATATGGCTGGGTTTCTTATCTAAACTTTCATTAAATTGTCTCTTACTTATATTATATATGGGTTGATTTTCACAATTCCATTGTGGAGCTTTCCGGTTCTTTTAAATAATAGAATCAACGCTACTATTTGTGGTTGGCTTATGGCTATAGGGTTTAATGCTTTGATATACTTTTTCGTCGAAGCAAGCCCGTTAATATTGATGCTCTTATATATTGTAAGCACTTTCTGGTCTTTGAAACTCGTAGTTGTCAATAATCATCTAGGTGGGGTAAATCGGTTAAAGTTTATACAATGGTGTGTATTTTCTTATGGATGGTTTGGCATGAACCCGAGTCCTTTTAAATATTTTCCAGGCAAAGCTTTTCCTGACTATTGGTTTCATATCACAAAAGGCATTTCAAGAATTATT
>CBIHRH010000066.1:0-12703 GCA_966212365.1 uncultured Emticicia sp.
CACAGCTGCAGGCCCTGCAGTACCCAGTACAATCATGATAATGAAAGTATCAGAACTACGAAGCAGGTTAGAACTAATGGTTGTTCCGACACTATATTTACCAAAATGAAACAACTCACTGATCGATTCTTTTGTTCGCTTCTTAAAGGTGTCCAGATGAGTCCAACCTTTTAGCAGGCTATAAATACTTACTACCAATACACAAGCCGCATTTATTATCAATATTTTATCCAGTTTCAAATCATGAAAGATTATCATTGCCAAAACCGTGAGAATAAACAAGCCCTGATTAATTACTCTGAGGATCAATAGCTTATCAAATCGTTGCTCAGCCTGTAATACCCACATAGCAATATTTGAGGGTAAGCTGAAAAGAAAAGTAATGCCAAACCATTGAATAGTAATCTCAATACCCGGGTTATCAATAAATTGCAAAAACGGAATTGCTAATAAGTTTAACACGGCCATCACAACTGTGATGACAATCCCCAGATACCAGACCGAACCCAATACCGCCTCTGCCTTCTCCTTTTCGGCGCCTGTATAAAATTTTATCAACGCAACCTGTAAACAACCACTTCTGAATGTATCTAAAAGTACAAACACCGACTGAAAAAAGAACCAATAGCCCAAATCGTCAGACGGCATGAATCTGAATAAAATACCGGCAAGTACCATTCCTAAAACGGCCATTGCTCCATTACCAAACAAGGATAAAAAATGTCTGTTACGCAGTTTTGATATAATATTCTTTAAATTCATGCGAGTGATTACAGCGACGAAAGGCTTTTAGGTTGAGTCTGGTCTTTTTCGTTTAACAACTGGTCTTGTACTGCAAATATTTTCTCAACGCAGGCCTCCCATGTATGGCTTTTGGCACAGTTAATGGCCGCTATCTTTTGCTCATGGGTTTGTGGTTGTAAGGCTTTTTCTATGGCTTTCAGATAACCCTCTAAACCTACAGCCAATTCTACATGTGGTAAAAACATTTTCATTGCCAAAGTCTCAGTTGCCACTGTTGGTTTACCCATTGATAAATATTCATCAATTTTTCGGGGATAATTGCCTATTGTTAAGCCATTAATCACCTGCGGATTCATGCAAACATCCATGTGATGCATATAAGCTGGCAATTCTGTTGTTTTTTTCGACCCTAAGAAATGTACGTTCTGAATCTGGTGCAGTCGGCTTTTTTCAAATACGGGGTCTTCTGGTCCTATCAGTACTATCTGCCAGTCTTTTCTTTTTTCAGCTATTTGTTCTAATAATTGAATATCCAGCCGTTCGTGTGTCAGAAATCCAACGTAACCTATTCTCGGATGCTTAATCGATGCTAAGTCGACCGGTTCTGTTTTTTCTGAAAAAGCATCGTAGATGTCAGTTTCACATCCTTGCCCTATATCCTGGCTTCTTGAATTATACTTCCCTCCATATTCAGCTAAATACGCCGAATTAGCAAAAATAGCATCAGCAGCCTTAATGGTTATCGGTTCTATACGTGGCCCATGAAATTTAAAATAGGCTTGCTCAACCAGGTTATCTCTTATATAATAGAAACTCAATAATGGGCCAAAAAACTCTTTCACAAATGGCCCGGCAAACATCTGACTGTCGTTAAAAACTATACAGTTCTCAGGTCTCCATCCCAGTTTTTTTACTGCCTTTTTTAAACTATCAAAAAAACCTCTGCTGTTTCGCTTGTTCAGAATGTCGTATAGCTTGAAATTCTTCAGAAAATTAATTGAACTGCTGATATTCTGGGGTGTATGCAACCAAAGATTATCGGCAATTTTTTCCGTATTTTCGCCAATACCCAAGGCCAGTTTCAAGCGTTTACGTCCATAAGGAGTACCGACCCTAGTGATAAGGGACTTAATATTGGTGTCCGGGTTTACATAAACTACAGGCATGGTCTTGCTGATTTCAGCAGCCAGATTCCTGGCATTGCTGCCTAAGTTTAGCTCCCATTCCTGCTGGGCAATCAGAATATACGCATCAATTTTTTCTGACATAGCGCTTGCTTTTAGTTTTCAGACCTTTTACAAAACCCCAGAATAGAGTTATTATCCCAACTACTGCAATAATATCCCAAGGCATAATTGATATAATTTAGAGGTGAAGAGTATGTTTAAACATTATTATTCGATTTACAAAGCATCCGCGTGGCGTCTGCTTTTTTAGCTATACTTCGTTGCATTTTTTCGATGTAGCTGCCGCTTCGGCAGTCCGATGGCTACATCCGCAAAATGCGCCCGCAGCGGCGGACCGCTTGTCTAGCAAAAAAATCTGTCTTTCTAAATCAGAATAATAATATTTAAACCTACTCTAAGACTCACCATGAGGTGTATGAATAAATTGTTTGCGGGCTTTGCCAATATGCAACATGGCTTTTAGCATGGAGAACAAAGCGCTCGGTATCTGCAAGAATGCCATGAGCAATTTTTTATTGTACCACTTTGTCGGAATACCCATCAACAATGCTAAAACCAAAGCAAAAAACATTCCAATTGTTACGTATAAAAACTCTTTAAAAAAGAATATTGTGAGCACTAACCAAAGGCAAACAACCGCCACTAACATAACCCTTGGCAGTAGATAAGTTTGAAAAACCTTATCAAAAAAAGCGACATTTCCTTTGAACAATTGCACCCAGCCTTCCACAAAATACTTTTCAAAAAACTCTAGCTGCATGGCTATCCAACGGCTTCTTTGCTTACTGAAAACATCGGTTTTGGCTACCTTTTCGTCATATACATATTGGCCGTCCAGAAAAGCAATGTCTTTTCCTTGTCTGATAATTCTGTACTCCATTTCTTTATCTTCACCCGAGGTATCACCGATATTATGAAGCAGAGAAACGAAAAAATCCCATTGAAACGCCATACCACTACCAATTAAGGCTGATGGTAAGCCTACTGCTACGTGGCCTCTACGGAAAATATGATTATTGATTTCCTCGGTACAGGCATCTAATAAGGCAAAAGGTGTTTTAAAGTCTTTGGCAGTTCTATGCCCTTGTACTACCTGATACCCTTTCTCAAAGGCATTATTGAGCGCATGCAGGAATCCCGGAGACATATGATTATCAGCATCAAGAATCAGGACTATATCTACAGGAGCATGGGCAGTTGCTTCAACGGCTTTTTCCAGGGCTTTCCCTTTAGTGCTTTTCTCAAAACTTACTTCTACTACTTTAATCGGAAGTGCTTTGAGTGTAGCTAATGTAGCCTCGCTGAAAGAGTCGGCAATAATGACGACTTCATATTTGTCTTTTTGATAGTCTTGCTGAATGGCGTCTTTGGCCGTAGTGATAATCACGGCGTCTTCTTTATAACCCGGAATAAAAATCCTGATTTTTCTAAGCGTCTTTGCTTCTGCAAATTTTTCTTTTGAGGCCAATTTACCAGCGATAGAATAAAAAAGCAGATAAGCTACCTGAACAAACAAGTAGATGAGAATGCTGTAGAGAATAATGTTTAATAAGAGGTATAGTACATTCATCGCATTATCAGGTTTTGCACAAAAGTGATTACAGGTTAAAATTATATATGCCTATCAGATATAAACTGATTCTTCGTTTTCCTTAACTTCCACTATTTTAGGTTCAGGCGTGTCCCATCTTGGGCTCAACCAGATGAATGCGAAACTCACATACACAACAGCTTCTGATGGCATTGCATTTAGTACCTCATTACCATAGCTGCAAAGCATAATTCCGGCTGCTCCAGAACACAAGGATACCAATTGGTTTTTAAGTAGAGGATCGCGGGTTTTCCAGATGATTCCGGCACTTTTACCCAAAATATACATCATCATTCCAAACCAGATCAGAAATCCTACGATACCATACATACCCCATATTTTCACATAAAGGCTGTCTGGTGGTATGGTGGAAATGTATTTATTCTTATTATAGATGGTACCCCATGTACCCATAGTGCCTACCCCCGCGCCAAAAGGCTTATTACGTATGTAATCAGCCAGAATTTTCTGGTTGATAAAACGTACCTGTAAAGAGGCGTCTTTAGGGTCTAATGACGTACGTAAACGCCTTACTTCAGCATTCTGGTTGCCTATGGTAGTATATTTCAGAACGCCGAGGGCACCTCCGCCTACTATGGCGCCAAGGATCAGAATTTTTATCTGCTTACTCAATATCAAAAAAGTGAAGCCCCCTCCTACCAGGCCAAATAAAGCACCTCTTGTGCCGGAGATAAGCATACCGTACATAATCACCAGTCCGGCAATCGCATAGGTAATTTTCTTTTTCTTTGTATGAGGTCCAACTGCCAGAATAATACACATAATGGCAACCTGTGCCTGGGAGGCTCCAAACTGTCCGGCATCTGAATAATAGGAAAAAACGCGAAGTTTGCCAAATAAAACGTGTGTTTTCTTAGGTCCTTCCTCCAGCCATCTGTTTTCGGCAGCATCAACCCCAAATTTCATTTGTTTTACCCCATAGATTGCTCCAATAAACGAGAGCACGATAATGATTGTCAGAAACGTATTAATATCTGACTTTTTATAAAAAAGCAAAATAGCCAACGGGATGGTTAATATCCAGTATAGTGTCGCCGAACGCATCTCATATACCCAACCCAACACACTGGGTCTCTCGGGGTTACCCAGTTGCAATACAGTAATCACAAACCATACTACCGCTGTCCAGAATAAATCATTATTAATATATCTGAATTTGAACTTATCGCCTCTGAAAAATAATACGGCAAATAGGGTCAGAAACAGTAAAGCATCCGTGCCAAGACCTGCCTGCAATCCCGGGATATGTTTACCGATGGTAGGCATCAGAAAACAGTAGACAATGTATGTAAACATGCCTACACGGGGTTTCAGAAATACCAATGCTACAAAACCTGCTATGAAGGGTAGCACTAAGAGAATTATTCCGATAGCAATACCTTTTTTGGCTATCAGCCAACCACAAGCAACCGTAAAAAGAACAATGGGTATTACCCAGATATTCTTTATGATGTTCCGGTTAGTTGTATAAAAAATATTGCTTTCCATTCGTAAGACTCCTTATCTTCTATAGACAGTTTTTCTGTTACCAAATTCAAATTTTACTATTTTCTTGATAAACGATCTTATCGCATTACGTTTCTTAGGTACTTCACCAATATATTCCTCGGCAAAGTCAGTTTCAACGCCATTCAGAATAAACATTGGCTGGCTTCCCGTTGTCTGGGTGAAAATGGATACCATTTCTCTGTCTTTTTTATCCCAGATACGATTAGCTCTGCAAATCAGAATCGAATGGTTGAGCGGTGGGAAAACGCCGGGTTTTATGACCATTTTCTCCAATGCAGGAAACTCTACTAATACAAAGTCTTTTTCTTTTCTTCTTACTATCTCTCCTCCCGGCATTTTCATTAATTCAACATCTTCATGTTGCCTAATAATCTCCTGCTCGCTTGCCCATTCTAACTGATGAGCCGCTAAGCTAAGTGGCATACTAATACCCAATTGCCGGTATTCAGTATTAGATAGCAACAATTGTTTTTCAACGTGATAGTTCAGGTCCAACAATTGTCTTTCTAAAATATCAATAATAGTACTCTTGCCCTCTCCTTTTTGGGTGCTGATAAATCCTAAGTAAATTGTATCCTGACGACCATCTATTTTAGCCAGCAACTGTTGCAATAGTCGCAAGTCAGCCTGTCTTAAGAAATCAGGATTATCATTCAGTAATGGATAAATGCCCAACATTGGCAGGTTAACCATTCTCTTGGCCCTTCCAGGTTCCAGAAGAGTTTTATTGATAAAGGCTCTACCCAATATCACAGCCATTACCAATACAAAACCTACCATAAAGCCTACTATCACTAAAATAATACGTTTAGATGGATTAGGTTTTAATGGCAAAAACGGAGGGTCAACAACATCTAGTTTTGATGTGAGTTCGGTATTTTGCTGAGAAAGTTTCGCCTGATTGAGGTCATGTAGCAATTGCAGGTACTCTTGTTCAGACACATTGATTTGTCTCTCAATCTTTTTGAGAATTGCGCCTAAGGGAGCAAATTTCCGGTATTCTTCAGTAAACTCTCTTTTACGCTTATCCATAACGGCTAGTTTTGCCTTACTTTGTTCAAAAGCAAGGGTGGTTCTTAGCCATTCGTCCATCACGTTCTTAGTCGGAATACCATTGGGTGTATTTGTTTCCTGATTTAAGCTATTAAGCGATTTTCTGATATTACCCTCATATGCAGTTGCCAGACTTCTGAGGCTATCTAATTCCCTCTTATTCGAGCCATCTTTATTAACAATTTCGCTATTGGCGATTTTATTATAAATGTCTGAAAGTTTCTGGCGTTGATCAATTATTTCACTGCCATAAATGGATTGATATGCTCGATTTTTAATATTTTCATTTACCTTATCCAATGCTTTGCTGGAAGCCAGTTCATCCATTTCTAAGGCATGATTCTGGGCATATAAGTCTTCTCTCTCTCCTGCTACAGCCTTGGTTTGCTCGTAGTAGTTGATGATGTCATTGTTTTTATTGAAATCCAGAAAGAGTTTTTCCACCGAATCAAGCTTGATGAATGATTTTCTGGTCTGCGCTTCAAAATAATCTACTACCGAGGTGGTTTGTCCTCCTTTTATAGTTTTGTATTTTTCCATGAAAATACTTTCCAACAATTCTAATGTCCTTTTGCAGATAAAAGGGTCATTGGTTTCATACGATAGTTTTACTAAGTCACTGGAATTAATACGGCTAGACTCAATTTTGTTTAGCGCATCTAAAGAATAAAAAGGTTCTTTAGAGTTCAAAAGCTCATAAATCAGGTTATCGTCGCTACTCTGCATCAATTTAATAATGGCAGCACGGGTTTCAGCTAATGTTGGCTTTACTATGATTTTTCTGACACTGTCCGGAATCTGCTTGCTTAATTCGTCATAAGCGTTCCAGGTTAACACTTCCGGGTCATGCTTTTTTAGGGATAAATGCTCTGCCAATAATGATATAGCCACCTCTTGCTTGGTATCTCTTGACTGGATAAGTGTCAATAGGTTATCGAAGGCATTGCTGGTAGAAAAGAAGTCCGCCTTGATTTCTCCGCTCAGGCTATATCCTGAAGCAATACCTGTATAAATTGTTGATTCTGAAGAATATACTTTTTTCTCCTTTCGGGTAAAATAAAATATCGTAACAGCCAATAGTAGGGGTACTAATATCAGCCATTTAAGATTTTTAAAAACCAGATTAAGAAAATGCAAAAAACTCATCTTACTCTCTTTAATAATGAAACTAAAGTTGTTCCTGTGAATGTCTCTAATTGCAAAAGATTAGTTTGAAACAAATTTACGGTTTGTTCATACTCTATCTTTGCCTTGTTGTTCATCTCAAGTACTCTTGAAAGTTGCTCAACTGTAAGCTGCCCTTGTAAAAACTCTTTTTCGGCCAAATCATAATTCAATTGTGATGATTGCTTATTATTTGTGCTGATTCCCAATAATTTCTGTGATAATTTCAGTTCCTGATACATCCTGATTACCTCTTGCTTTACGCCCATTGTGGCTGTTTCTTTTTCATGACCAAATACCTCCATCTGCATGCGTGCTGTTTTTACGAGGTGTTTCCTGTTAATAACCGTTGTTATTGGTAAAGATATGCCAACGCCTAAATTATAAAACCCTGTTTGGGTAGTAGTAAGTCTGTTAAAATTAGTAGATGCTGTAGCATCTGCTACTGCTGCATAATTAGTGCCATAGGCATAGCTTGCTGATAAACCCAATGCACTATAAATAGAGTTTTTATTTATTCTCAGCGTGGCTTCAGCTAATTGAATACTTTTATCAAACTTTTTTACTTCTCCCGAATTCTTTAAGGCTGCATCAATCAAAAAAGGTAGTAGTTCATCGGTAGCAAAGGCTTTTGCTAAGGTAGCATCAACAGAAGTGACCTGGGCATGGACCTCTGTTTGCGTATAAATAAGCATATATACAGCAATAATTGCCGTAAAAAATCTCTTAAAGCACGTCATTTTCTTCTCAACGAGGGTTTGTCGTCCATCAATGTTAAATAAGCCAGGGGGCTTATTAGCTAGTTGCTCAAATATCATACCCAATCTTATTTTTGTAAGAAATACTTAACAAAAATTAAAATTTTTCTACGTTATATTCTTCTGAGTAAACAATAGCAGAGTCTAAAGGGGCAGCAGAAATTCAATAAAAAGGAGGAAAATCCTGACTAATTTACAGCAATTGATTTAAAATCAGAGATTTATCTTATGTTTTAACACTTTTTGAATAAAAACAGCTACCAACGCATTAGTAACTGTTTTTTTAAAAAATTATTATATCAAACTATTTATTGTGCCCGTTTGGCTTTTTCCCATATACCTGAGGTTATACCATTGCGATAGCGATTGTATCCTCTGATAGCGCAATAATTCATGAATGAAAAGTAAAACGGCACAAAAAGTAGTTTTATTCTGATTTTCTGATTTTCAAGCCAATAGCCAATAATAGCCAGTAAATAAAATACGACCTGCGCTACAATCAACACTTTATATAAAGTGACAGGCTCGCTCATACCTTCCATCAATACTATAGCCAGATTTAATGCAAAAATAAGCGGTAAGCAAAAAGGCGCTACTGCCCATCGCATAGCTCTATGCGATACATATTGAAAAGATAACCATCCATACTTAAAAATGTTCCACAAAA
Source organism: uncultured Emticicia sp. (assembly GCA_966212365.1). Classification (GTDB taxonomy): domain Bacteria; phylum Bacteroidota; class Bacteroidia; order Cytophagales; family Spirosomataceae; genus Emticicia. The sequence goes on from CBIHRH010000066.1 coordinate 8,695, forward strand.
ATCCGAGACGGGCAATTGACTGAAAGCCACCTGCGGCAATGCGAATTTTACGTTTCATTTCATCCTGAATAGAAAATGACGGTCGTTCGATTGCATAGGCTTCCGGTTCGTAGATTACCCGATAACCATCGGCTGCTACTCTCAATGATATCATGAAATCATCAAGCAAAGTATCTTTTTCAACCGTACCATGCAGATTTGTTCTGACAGCAAATAATTCGCCCGCTGCCCCTACTACCGAATAGAGCTTGGTATCTAATTTTTTGAGGAAAGACTCATATTTCCAGTACAACCCCTCACCTGCTCCTGCGGCGGCCTCACTATCATCCACCTGAATACGTTTTTCACCTGCTACTGCCCCCACTTTTTCGTCTTTAAAATGGCGGACAATATTTTTAATAACTGCTTTATTTAAGATAGTATTGGCATCAGTAAAAATAACTATCGGTGTCTGGATAGTCTTAACGGCCATATTCATAGCTTCAATTTTGCCCTTACGCTCAGTACCACCAATGATTTTCAGGTTTGGATAAGTAGACATCAAGGATTGAATGTATTCGGTTGTACCGTCGTTAGAACCTTCGGTTACAAACAAAACATCTATCTTATCTGCCGGATAATCTAAGCCAAAAGAATTTTTTACTTTCGCTTCAATACAACTCATTTCGTTGTAAGCGGGTATTGCTAAAGTAACTCTGGGTTGAAAAGTGGGGTCATCAGGTGTAGGAAAGGAGATGCCCAGTAGTGTTCTGATTTTAACAAATATCCATGCTAAGATGCCATAGCCTACGTAAGTGTAAACCACTAAGCCTATGCAAACCCAGAAAAGAATTTCAATGGTAGTTTTCATTCATTATGATATAAATAGTAGGAAAGCTATATACTGTAGTAAAATGGCGGTCAGTTGATAGAATATTTATCTAAGGACAGGTATTCATTAAATGTAATCTTCCATTCGCTTCAATTCTTCTTCAATTACCAGTTTTGCATGATTTACATCCACCGCAATTTGTTGGTATTGAGTCAGCAACTCTCCCTGCGCGGGACCTGACTTAGCAAAAGTTTCGAAAGCCTGAATCTTGGGGTGCAAAAAAGTGAGCCCTACCATCGAAAAGGATGGTTTAATCTGATGTGCCAGACGACCTACTTCAGCGTAATTTTTGTTGATGATTTTATCATACATCTCATTCCAAACCGGAATACTCTCTTCCAGGAAAGAATTAAACATGATTTGTATGATAGTCAGATCACCACCATAAATTTCATTGATGTAATCAGCATCAAGATGAGCATTAAACTCAAACATACGATTATAATTTTTTAGGTAAGAATAAAGCAAAAAAAGTACCATTATATTCTTTTCATGAAAAAATATTTAGGTAGTATTCGAGTGGGTTTTACAGCTTTTTGTGTTGTTAATACTAATCAAAGCATATTCAATCGATTCATTAATTCAGGTTTGTTGGCCCGGCTGATTGGTATTACTTTCTTGGCGATAACCAGATTATTTTCTTCTATATCAACAATTTTATCCAGATGAACAATGAATGAGCGATGTACGCGCAGAAACTGACCTCCTAATTTTTCTTCCAGGTATTTCATGGTAGTATGAATAATGTAGGAGTTATCCTGGGTAAAGATTTTTACATAATCGCCTATGTTTTCGATGTATAGAATGTCTGAATAAGGCAAGCGGATATACCTGCCTTCTGTTTTTACATAAATCTCTTGTCGTTGTGTTGAAACCGATGTTTTGCGGGCATTTAGTTCTAATACTTTATCAACCGCCATCTTAAATCGTGGCAGCATGATAGGTTTTTTCAGATAATCGGTTACCTGATACTGATAGGCATCAAATGCGTACTCAGTTTTAGTGGTAGTCATGATTACCTGAGGTATCGATGTCAGGTTTTCTAATAAGTCAAAACCTGAAAGTCCGGGCATCTCTACATCAAGCCATATAACGTCCACTTTTTCTGTCGATAAGAAAACCAATGCGTCTTCAGCATTCTCAAAAACAGAAACCAGGTCAAGCGATTCATGTTGCTCGCAGAGTCGCTGTAAAGATTTTCGGGCCAGTACGTCAAATTCAACAAAGATAAATCTTAATTTCATGTTCGCAATTTGGCTAATTCATTTTGAATAATTGGAAGGCTTTGATTAATATCATCAAAAATATTTTTCCAGGTTTTCAATAAATCTTCTTTTTCAGGTGCCTGTTTGATATTTTCTTCAAAATCAAGCATCCTTTTTTCTAACTCCGTCAATCCCACCATCGCTAAAGTAGGTTTCAACTTATGCACCGCTTTTGCCAGACTATCCCAATCGCCTCCATTAATCAAGCTTTGCAAAGTACCAAAGTCAGGCACAACCTCTGTCAGGAAAGTATGGAACATATCAGCAGCATATTCTTTATCATCGCCATACATCTCATTCAGGCATGCGCGGTTCAATTCTATTTTTCCACCATTACTTGAAATCACTTCTTTCGCTGGCGCTTTTTTGGCATTCAGATATTCCTGAATCGTACCTAAAAGATGATTAGGCGTAAAAGGTTTTGAGATAAAATCATTCATACCTACAGCCATTGCCCGATTCTTCTGGTCGACCATAGCCGAGGCCGTTAGTGCTACTATAGGGGTCTTTTTGTTTGGGTTTTCAGTGTTTCTGATATGAATAGTTGCTTCGTATCCATCCATATTCGGCATCTGAATATCCATCAATATAATGTCAAAAATTTGTTCCTGCGCCAGTTCTACGGCCTTTTTGCCATCTGGTGCTATCACAAAAGGGATATTCCATTTATTCAGTAAATTGCTGATGTATTTCTGGTTCATGGCATTGTCTTCTGCCACTAATACCTGACTTACATTTAGACCCTCGGCTGATGGTGCTTTATTTAATGTATGAATGCCATCAGGTACTTTTTGCATTGGTAAAGTAAAGGTAAAAGTAGAACCCTGACCTTCACGACTTTTTACAGAAATTGTTCCCCCCTGTAGTTCAATCAATTGCTTGGTAATAGTCAGTCCTAAGCCGGTTCCTTTGTGCTTATTACCATGAATAGTTACCTGTTCAAACTTCTGGAATATCAGATCCAACTTTTCTTCCGGAATACCAATTCCGGTATCGGTTATCTTAAACTCAATTAAGGCATTATCCCCCTCTTCCTTTTTAACCTTAACTGCTATATCAATCGACCCTTCCTGCGTGAATTTTTCAGCATTGCCTACGATATTCAACAGAATCTGATTTAATAGTAAATCATCGCCAATATAGTTACCGGAAATTTGCCCGTCAAGCATCAGATCTAAAGTAATCGGTCGATTACCTAATTTGATTTTAAAAACCTGCTGGGTGGTACGCAATAAACCTACCAAATCAAAAGGCTTTTTCTTTACTTCTATTTTACCGTCTTCTATTTTGGCCATGTCTAATAAATTAGCAATGAGTCCGTAAAGAAAATCGGCAGTAGTTTTTAGTACATCAAGGTATTCTTTTTGTTGCTGACTAGGCCGGGTATCAAATAACAAATGGGTCATTCCGATAATGGCATTGAGTGGCGTGCGAATCTCATGACTCATATTTGCCAGAAACTGCTTTTCAGCCTGACTGGCTTCTTCAGCCACTTGTTTGGCTTTTTCCAGTTCCTGCTCCAATTCCTTACGGGCTGTAATATCATAATGAATACCTATTGAACCTATCGTAGCACCATATTCGTCAATAATAGGAGTACCACTAATGATTGCCCAAAGCGGACTTCCATCTTTTTTTATCAACTTCATTTCGTAGGAGCTCCCCTTACCATGAGCTCGCTTTTCCTGCTCTGCCTCAAGAACAGCTTCATAGTCTTTAGATATAAATAGTTCAGGAGCAATCTTCCCTACCAGTTCTTCTTCAGAGTAGCCAATCATTTGGCAGAAACGGTCATAAGCACGAATAATTCGCTGGTCGTTATCAACTTCCAGAAGACCCAACTCCATGTTGTCCATAATTTTACGGTATTTTT
>CBIHRH010000067.1:0-12607 GCA_966212365.1 uncultured Emticicia sp.
GAATTTCGCTAAAAAAAATAACGACATTTTCGGTAATTTTCTGAAACATTTTCAATAAAAGGCTAGTTTTGTCGTTAATAAGCCTAAACCGTTAAATACTAAATTAAATATTCAGATTTCTATGGAACAAACTCAAGAAAGAAGAAGTAACACGGCCATGACCGCCGGACTTGTTTTAGCCTGTGCTTTAGCAGCACTATTTGGCTTCCTTTATTTCAATGCGCGTCAAGACATTGACTCAAAGAATGTTGACATTTCGCAAAAAACAAAAGAACTGCTCCTTACAAACTCTAAACTTGATTCCATTGCCGTACAACTTGATGCAAAAATTGCCGAAGTACAAGCTTTAGGAGGACAAGTAGAGGATTTACAAGCGTTAAAAGCTCAATTAGAGCAAGACAAGAAAAATTTGGTTAACTCAAAAAGTGTAAGTATTAAACAATACGAAGGTAAAATCAAAAATTATGAGTTAGCATTGACGGAAAAAGATACCGAAATTGCTAAACTAAAAGAAGAAAACGCAGTACTAGCTACACAAAACGAGACTTTAGGTACAGAAAATACCACATTAAAAACAGAGGTTACGGGTCTTAAAACCGACAAACAAGCATTAGCAGACTCTGTGTATAATGTTGGTGTTAAAAACAAAGAGCTAACCGAAAAAGTAACGTTGGCAGCTGCACTGAAAGCCATGAACGTAAATGTAAATGCGATCAACTCTCGCGGTAAAGAACGTGATGGTGGCGAATACAAAGCTAAGCGCGTAGATAAAGTAAAAATATCTTTCAAACTGGCTGAGAATCCGCTTACGAAGAGAGAGGAGAAAGTTATTTATATGAGATTACTTGACCCTAAAGGCAATGTGGTATCAGATATGGCAACAGGCTCTGGTACATTTAATTTTGGAGGAAACGAAACCGTTTATACTTCTAAACAAACAGTAATGTATGATAATTCTGGCCAAAATGTAGATTTCGTTTACTCACGCGGAGCATCTTACGAAAAAGGTAAATACACGATTGAACTTTATTCAGAAGGTTTCAATATAGGACGTGGCTCTTTCGATGTGAAGTAATCATCATATTTTCTTATAGAAAATCCCGCCAGAGAAATCTGGTGGGATTTCTTTTTTTCGCAATTTCAGATTGAAATTCAGTATGCCAGATTAATGATGTATTATTCACAGATTATATACATGGCAAAATCTTCAGGAGAAACTTAAATCAGGATTTTGCAAAATTTAATTGAATAAAATCTGAACAAATGGAGAGATTTTTGCTGATAGATGTATATCTCAAATAGCATTTTCGTGTTTTATTCAGGCCAATTTTTATTTGATATGCATATTTGGAATACTTATAAGGAAACTATTAAAAGAAATTGCTTAGGTAGTTATATTCAAAAGGATGGATTATTATATTGGCAAGATCGTCTGTTTACTATTATTCTCACCTATTGGATACCCATTAGTTTTTTAGCACTTGTGCCGGGTGTAATTATGTCAATTATAGGAGGTATTCCCACTCTGGCGGTAGTTGATATACTCGCAGTATCCATTGTCATACTTATCTCTTTTAGCAAACGATTAAACATTCTCATTCGTAAGGTACTATTCATCGGAGTCCTTTATTCGGTTGCCCTTGTATTAATTTACTATCTAGGCACTAGTGGTCCCGGCCTTCTTTATTTACTCGGAATTACTATTTTCATTATTCTTATTTTTCCTGCAAAATTTGGCTATTGGTCTGTTATTGCCAATATAGTTATTTGTGGTCTCTTATATTTTGCCATTCGTTTTCAACTGCTTCATAGTGCTACAGGCCCATTTTCTTCTTTAGGGTCGTGGGTAGCGGTTTCTGCCAATCTGGTTTTACTTAGTTTAATTTTTTCAGCCCTATTGCCAAAGCTATTAAACGGCCTGCAGACTACTATTGATAGACAACAAAAGTTAGAGGACGAACTAAAGATTCAACAGAATATTCTGGAAGGAAGCGAAAAGCGATTTCGGTTATTAGTAGAAAATGCAGGAGATATAATTGCTACATTTGATAGAGAAGGAAATTTTATTTACATCAGCCCTGCTTTTGAAAGAATTACCGGATATACGATCCAGGAGTTGATAGATAAGTCATTTACCGGAATAATGAGCCAGGAGCAGGAGAATAGGTCGAAACAATTTTTTGAGAAAATTCTATTAAACCCCAACGTCCCGATGGCTACTGTTTTTTCTCTGAATCATAAAAAAGGAAATGTATTATGGATGGAAGGCATCGTTACTAATTTATTGAACGAAGAGAATATCAACGCCATTATAGGCAATTACCGGGATATTACTGAAAAAAAAGAAGTTGAAGAGAAAAAGAGAATCAGTGAAATAAGATATAGAACCCTTTTCGAACAAGCACCTGATGCGATTTCTATAACTGATGCAACTGGAAGCTTCATCGAAGTAAATACCAGTATGTGCAATCTGCTGAACTATTCAAAGGAAGAATTTAAGCATTTGAAAATAAGAGATATTCTTTTTGAGGAGGATCTGGCATTGAATCCGCCTAGAGTACAGAATCTAAAACCGGGCGAAGAGATTAGATATGAGAGACGATTAAGAGATAAAAATGGTTCAGCTGTATATGTAGACCTAAGCGGCGGTTCAATGGATAATGGCCAGCATTTAGTTTTTGTCAGAGATATTACTGAGAAAAAAATGGCTGAACGCCAGAAAGAATTTGACGCAAAGAATTTTTACGCCTTAATTAACAGCACCGATGATCTGATGTGGAGTGTAGATAGAAACATGGATTTAATTACCTGTAATAAGGCCTTTGAACAATTAATTCATCAATTGACCGGAAAATCGCTTTCAGAAGATAGTTCCATTATTAAAACTGAATTCACAAAAGAACAACTTGATAGCTATAGGGCCTATTTTGAAAGAGCTTTTGCGGGAGAAGTATTCAGAACGATTGACCATCTGACAACGCCTTTTGAAATTTGGTCTGAAATCTCTTTTTATCCCATTGTACAGGGTAATGAAATCATCGGGTGTGCTTGTTACTCCAGAGACATTACGGCACTAAAAATGGCAGAGCAGGAACGTATCAAAATGACAGATGATATTGTTCAGCGTAACAAGAACCTGGAGCAGTTCGCTTATATTGTTTCGCATAACCTCCGGGCGCCAGTAGCTAATATAAGTGGAATAATATATGTTCTGGAAACCATGAATTTAGATAAAAGGCAGGGAAAAATTATGGTGAGCGAACTTTCTAAATCAATAAGTAAACTGGATGATGTAATTCTGGATTTGAATCATATTCTGCTCAGGAAAGACGGCAATCTTTATCAGGTAAAGGAAATAGTATACTTTTCAGAATTGGTTGAAAACATACAACTAAGTATTGGCAACATGATTGCTGAAGAAAAATTTGCTATTATTAATGATTTTTCAGCAGTTAATGAATTTACGACTACTAAAAGTTATTTATATAGTATTTTCTATAATCTTATTTCAAATAGTATAAAATATAGGAAAACAGATGTTGATTCTTTTATAAAAATTAAAAGTAGCCTGGTCAATAATAAGATTATTCTCACTTTTGAAGATAATGGTCTGGGCATAGATTTAAACAAGAAAGGAGATCAGGTATTTGGTTTATATAAACGTTTTCACTTTCATACCGAAGGAAAAGGCATGGGATTACACATGGTGAAAACACAGGTAGAAGCTTTAGGTGGAAAAATTTCTATAGAAAGTGAAGAGAATAAAGGAACTACCTTTGTGATTGAATTTGAAAGGAGTAAGCTTTCCTGATTAGATATTAGACGACAACCTTTATTTCTTATTTGTATACTTTTATTTATCACATACTTTTTTATAGAACTTATATTTTTGCTCACTAAAATCATGATTAAGGTTTCAGGAGTTTAACTTAGCATAAACTTTCTACTTATTAACGCTTTGGCAACTATTAGTTAACATTTTCTTTATATAGCAAGAGTAGTTTTACACATAAAACTTTATGAAAATCATACATCGGATTTTCGTTAGATTGTTTTAATTTTATAAATTTATCAGAAAAACCAGAAGCGACCATTGCTCGGGTTGTGCCACAATTAATCTTACATTCAATCAAAAAAAGGAGTTTAGCGATTTATTGAATCCAGGCTCCATAACTTTTTAAACCAAATCAGCAACATGAAAAATCTAGCCATAATTGTATTGGTTTTGAGCCTCATACTGGGTTGTAAAAACCAAAAACCAAACGGCAATCTAACCAGCTCTACTCGTGGAAATGTTAAAAAACATGGTTTAAAAAGAGTAAAATTAACCAATGGGTGGGCATTGACCCCCATCGGTAAAAGTCTGAAACTGCAGGATCTACCTCTGAACTTAGTGGTTTCTCCTTCAAAAAAGTATCTGGCTGTTACTAATAACGGACAAAGCACACAAAGTCTCACCCTCATCGATGCCGCAACCGAAACAATTTTAGATGATGAGCCCATCGAAAAATCGTGGTTAGGTTTAGCTTTTAGTCCTGATGAAAAATATCTTTATGCCTCAGCGGGCAATGATAATAAAATCAATATTTATAAAGTTGATAATAACCAGTTGCAAAAAGATGGCGAAATTATTCTTGATAAGCCATGGCCTGTAAAAGTCTCACCAGCAGGGCTTTGTGCAACAGAGAAGCATATTTTTGTAGTCACTAAAGAGAATAATACCCTGTATCAACTGGATATTGCTTCCAGAAGCATACTAAAAAAAATACCTCTTATGAGCGAAGCCTTTACGTGTATACTTTCGCCTGATAAGAGCCTGCTTTACATATCACTATGGGGTGGTGCAAAAATCCTGATATATGATATTGCTTCTTCAAAAATCACTGATGAAATTGCGGTTGATAAAAACCCAAATGATATGGTGCTTACCAAAGATGGCCAGTACCTATATGTATCTCATGGAAATGATAATACGGTTTCTGTTATTGATACCAAGCAAAAACAACGCATTGAAACGCTTTCTTGCTCACTATATCCAAATTCTCCTCTTGGTTCAACACCCAATGGCGTTGCTTTGAGCGATGATGATGAAAAACTTTTTATAGCCAATGCCGATAATAACTGCTTAGCTGTTTTTGAGGTTGAAGAGCGAGGAAAAAGTCGTTCTTTAGGTTTTATTCCTACGGGTTGGTATCCGACTTCTGTCAAAACAATAGGAAATAAAATTTATGTAACCAATGGCAAAGGGCTTTCTTCTTCTCCGAATCCAAAAGGGCCGAATCCGGTAAGTTCCAAGAGTCCACAATTCAAGGGCGCAAATCCGGAGGCCGTTCGGGGTACCCAGTACATTGGTGGATTATTCAAAGGGACACTATCGATTTTTGATTTCCCTGAGGAGAAAACTTTGGCTGATTATTCAAAAATTGTATACGAAAACACACCTTATACCAAAAGCAAGGAAGTAGAGACCGAAGGACAAAAAGGAAACCCGATTCCGACGAAATTAGGCCAGAAATCGCCTATTAAGTATGTTTTTTATGTTATTAAAGAAAACCGCACTTATGATCAGGTTTTGGGCGATATGAAAAGCGGTAACGGCGATACAACCTTATGTTTATTTCCCGAACGAATTACGCCAAATCAGCACGCTATAGCGAACGAGTTTGTTTTGCTCGATAATTTTTATGTAGATGCTGAAGTAAGTGCAGACGGGCACAACTGGTCAATGGCAGCTTACGCCAACGACTATGTGGAGAAAACCTGGGTAACAAGCTACGGTGGTCGTGGGGGTACTTATGACTATGAAGGAAGCCGTGAAATTGCGTATCCAAAGAATGGGTTTATCTGGGATTTTGCCCATCGTGTAGGCGTAACGTTCAGGTCTTATGGCGAATTTTCTGAGCAACGAGCGAAATTACCAAATCTAAAAGAGAATTGTAGCCTGAAATTCCCGCCTTATAATCTCAATATCAAAGATGTAACCCGTTTTGAAGCATGGAAAGCTGATTTTGATTCTCTACTGGCAATAAACAGAGTACCCAAATTGAGTATTGTTCGTCTTGGAAATGACCATACTGCTGGTGCGAGAGTAGGAATGCCAACCACCGAAGCCATGGTTGCAGATAATGACCTGGCGGTTGGGAAATTAGTCGAGCATTTGTCTAAATCGGGTATCTGGGAGCAGTCAGTCATATTCATTCTGGAAGATGATGCCCAGAATGGTTCAGACCATGTAGATGCTCACCGTTCAACTGCCTATGTTGCCGGTGGCTACGTGAAGCGTGGTTATGTAGACCATACCATGTATTCAACCTCTAGTATGTTACGTACGATGGAATTAATTCTTGGAATCCCCCCGATGAGCCAATACGATGCAGCTGCTACTCCGATGTGGCGTTGTTTTAGTAAAACGACTGATAGCGGGGGATTTGTGGCTCGAAAGAATAATATTAATTTAGATGAACGCAATGTAGCGGTTAATAGAAATTCAATCAAATCGTCTGAATTTGACTTATCTAAACCCGATTTAATTAATGATTTAGAGTTCAGCCAGATTGTATGGCAATCGGTTAAAGGACTAAATAGCCCAATGCCCGCACCTAAAAGAAGTGCATTTTTAGTATTGAAAGAAGAGGATGAAGATGATGATTGAGGCGAATTTAACATCGGTTTTGGATAAGTTTTATTACTGAAACCCCAAGGATGTGTCTATTCTAACTATCATGAAAAAGTATGGATTTGTTTTTGAAATAAGTAAATTAAAAAGGGAGTAATAAGTATTTATATATTAATTGAAAAGTGTGTAACTTAGTGTGTCCATGATACACTAAACTTTTTAAATATGAAAAGATTCTTACACTACTCCCTGTATTTGAGCATTCTCCTTTCAGCTTGCCAACAAAAGACACAAAATGACCAGAAGGCAAGCAGTAAATCTACCATGTCGGTCTGTAGTTTACCGGAGGTAATAGACAAAAAATGGTATTCTTCAAATAAAAAAGCACCGCTTTTGCCTGGTTTGGATGGGATAAACTTCCCAATCACTACCAAAAGCACAGAAGCGCAAAAATACTTTAATCAGGGGCTTATGCTGGCCTATGGTTTTAATCATGCCGAATCAGCCCGGTCTTTTTTTGAGGTGACAAGACAGGACCCAGCCTGTGCAATGGGCTGGTGGGGATTTGCCTTTGTTTTAGGACCAAATTATAATGCAGGAATGGAGCCTGATAATTTCCAGAGAGCTTATGATGCTGTGCAAAAGGCGCAGAAACTTTCAGCCAATTCAACGCCAAAAGAAAAGGATTTGATTCAGGCATTAGCTCGCCGTTATTCTAATGATTCAAGTATTCCGAGAGCTCAGTTAGACTCATCTTATGCAGTTGCCATGAGAAATGTGTTTAAAAAATATCCAGATGATGCAGATGTAGCCGCACTTTTTGCCGAGTCTGTTATGGACTTACATCCCTGGCAGTTATGGAAAACTGATGGCACAATGCAACCTTGGACACCTGAAATTGTGGCAGTTTTAGGAGGTGCTTTAAAAATAAACCCGAATCATGCGGGTGCTAATCACTACTATATTCACGCACAGGAAATGTCACAGCATGCAGAGAAAGCTTTAACTCATGCAAAACTGCTTGAAACTCTTGTGCCGGGAGCGGGCCATCTGCTGCACATGCCATCGCATATCTATATCAGAATCGGGAAATATCATGAAGGAGTAACAGGCAATCAGCAAGCCTCAATGGTAGATAGTTTATACGTAGAAGCTTGTCATGCTCAGGGAGCTTATCCTTTGGGTTATTATCCACATAATTACCATTTTATTGCGGCTTGTGGGACCTTGAGTGGTGAGAGCAGGAGTGCTATAGTGGGGGCAAAGCAAACTGCAGATCATGCCCATAAAAAGTTGATGCTTGACCCTGCCTGGGGTACTTTACAACATTATTATACGATTCCGTGGTATGTACAGGTAAAACTGGGTTTGTGGGATGATATTCTTCGCTCGCAGGCGCCTGAGAAAAACTTAAAATATCCTTCCGTAATCTGGCATTACGCCCAGGCAATGGCCATGCTTTCTCAAAATAAAACAGCATCGGCCAAGCAACACCTGGCTGAAATGAAAAGCATTCTTAAGGATACAACTATAAAAAATATAACCATCTGGAATATAAATAATGTCTATGATTTGTGCGTCATTGCGGCAAAGACGGTAGAAGGAGAGATTAATGCAAAAGAAAAGAATTATACACAATCAATCGCGATTTTGAAGGAAGCGGTTGCCAAAGAAGATGCACTTAATTATAATGAGCCAGCAGACTGGTTCTTTTCCATTCGTCATCATTTAGGAGCTGTATTAATTGAAGCAGGGAAATATGACGAAGCGATTAAAGTTTATGAACAGGATCTAAAAACTTATCCTAAAAATGGCTGGGCACTCAAGGGATTAATGAATGCGTACGATAAAACAGGCGACAAGAAGAAACATGACCTGGTAAAACAGCAGTTTGACGAAGCATGGAAATATGCTGATATTAAAATTGCCTCTTCCAGACTATTGTAGATTACGCTTTAGCTATACAAAAAATACCGATGAAGCAATTCATCGGTATTTTTATTTATACTATTAATAATGAATTTTCTTATTTCGGGAAGGTAACGTACATCTCCTTAAGGTTCTGATATGGATTTTCAGATTCGTTTACTTTCAATGGTTCACCTTTCATTTCTGAAATAGATACACGGGCATTAGGCGCTATTTGTTGAGTGGCTACCTGTCCGGTAATCAACTCCAGTGCTTTTTTCAAAAGGGTTTCATTTTCATCACCCCAGGCTTTAAAAGGAATCACGTTATCAGTTACGGCGTAGTCAGGATTGAAACCGTTCTTTGTGCCATAGTTTGACTCACCTTTAGAGTTGATGGTTTTCAGAACAATTGGTTGCATCGCCCATTTCCAACGTTTTTGAGAATCAGACAATGTTACAGATCCAACATTTTTTCCATAAGTATGTGCACCAATCAGAATAACGTCCATATAGGGTCTTAATCCGTTGATAACCAATTCGCTGGCAGAGGCCGTTCCGGTAGAGGTTAATACAAACAAACGATTCAGGGTACCCAAGTTATTTGGTTCGTTTCTGAATTTTGTAGGTGTTGTATATGAAGGTCTGTCTTTGGTTACATTGGCATTCCATTGGTCGCTATGAAGTACATTATCCGTATTCAGATTCTTCACAATCAATGAAGCTAAAATATCGGCAGAAGAAATATAACCGCCCGGGTTCAATCTTAAATCCAGTACTAATTCAGTCACACCTTTGCTTTTGAAATCAGCAAACACCTGACGGAGATTGGCATCAAAAGTACTGATAAACTGGCTGTATACCAGATACCCGATTTTCTTATTACCTTTTTCAATAACTGTCGAGAAGTGTACTGGGTTATCCTGTACTTCGGCTTTGGTTACTTGTACAGTAGTACCGTTTAGAGAAAAAACATTACTAGCTACTTTCCCAAGGCCAAAAGTGGCGGTCTCCGGGGTCATTAGTGTAGTATAATTATTTTTATCCAACTGTGTACCGTTCACTGTCAGGATAATATCTCCACGTTTTAATCCGGCTTTTTCGGCAGGGCTACCTTTTATAACATACGTAACAAAAAAGCCTACGTTGGTCTGCGTATTATCAAGATAATAGATGGTATACTTCATTCCGAACACTTTATTAATTCCGTTTAAAGAGTTGGTCAATTCATCTACGTCTTCCTGAATCCAGGAGAAACGATCGGTATTCGGATAGTCGTTTAATAAGGTATAGAAATAATCTTCCGGAGAATCATTGGTAGTTTTCTTGGCAGGCATTTGGTCTGTCCATAAATACCAATACTTCATATTGTCATAAACCCAACCATTTATAGTTTCGTTCGTAGTATCGGTATTGCTGGGGGTAGGTTCGTTTTTGTCTACTTTACAAGAGAGAATGCTTCCTGTCAGGAACAAGCCCAAAATCAGAGATTTTGTAGGTGTAAATTTCATATTCAGAAGTATTATTTAGCGTTCAGTTATATTGACGTAAGTTATTAACGATAGGTTGCTGAATTTGTTTTACTTTAGTAAATATACTTTACTTTCAATGAAATAACTATAAAATTTCCGCCAGATTCCCCTTTATATTTTTTACAATGCTATCCAATCCTAAATCATTTGCATCTGTTCCGAAAGGTTCTTCTATCTCCTCTGCCATAATCTCTATCCCGGCAAAGGCATAAAACACGAGCGTTACAATCGGGATAGACCAGAATTTGTATTCCAGTACCGCCGTGATAGGCATGGTAAATACATATATAAAAATTATTTTTTTGATGAAAATATTATAAGAAACTGGAATAGGGGTGTTCTTAATACGCTCACAAGCCCCAAGATTATCGGTAAAAGACGAAAGTTCATTATTGAGCACAATCAACTGTTCTGCATTGATAATCCCTGATTGATGCAATTGATGAATTTCGGTATAAATTGCCTGACATATTCTGTTCGGAATATGTTTGAAGTTTTTATAATAATCCTGAGTATATACCTCTGTAAAAGTCAGATGGTCTATATGTGCTTTTCCTCGTAGATGATCTTTTACAGCGTGTACATAATTGCCTGTCAGGATTTTTAAAGTTTCCTTTGCCGGATGATTTTCTGGTAGAAATGTGGCCAGTTTTAAGGCAAAGTTTCTGGAATTATTAACAAAACTACCCCATATTCTACGGCCTTCCCACCATCTGTCATACGCTGTATTAGTTCTGAAAACAAGCAATAAAGACAATACGAATCCAACTAAAGAGTGGATGGTAAGCGGGTTTTTAATAGGCACATAATGCAGGATATTATTTTCTATGTAAGCAAATACGGCAGTATATGCAGCCAGACCCAGCATGGCAGGCATTAGTTTACGGAAAGTATCTGCTTTGTGGAAGTAGAAAATGAATTTCCACCAATTCTTTGGATTATAATCAATCATAAATTTGTGGGTAGTACGTTTGAGCGTTTTTATGCAATAATTGAACTGATATTGCTGCAAAGATAATTTTTTTGGCGAATACTGCTAAAACTGAAAAACAGAATGATTGTTCTTTTGGTTGTAATAGTAAAGGTTTGAATTACATAAAAAAACGTTTTTAGTAAAAAGACTGGTTTAATTACTTTCAGATTTGGAAGGCTATTTTTTATGAATAATTCAGAAAAATTTAATTAATTTCTAAGAATGCTTGTATATTCGTGCCAAAACCGTTGAAAATATGAAAAAACTGCTTTATTTGGTTCGTCATGCCACCGCTGAAGAAGGAGGTAATACCCCTATGTTTCGGGATTTTGACCGTAACCTTACCTCACATGGCATCATTGAATCAGCGCGAATGGGGAAATTTTTAGCAGAAAAAGGTATAAAAATTGAGTTATTGGTAAGTAGTGCCGCCGACCGCTGTAAGTCGACTGCCAAGATTTTTGCTGAGCAATTGCATAAAGATGCTGATGAAATTGTTCTGGACGAAGCCATTTATGAGGGAGGGGCAAGAGCTTATCTGGCGGCTTTGAACAACCTGGATGAAAAAGTAAAATCGGTAGCTATTTTTGGCCATAATCCGGATATTACTTTCTTTGCAGAATATCTTACCCGTGCAGATATTGGTGGGTCTATGGAAAAAGCAGGGGTTGTGGAAATAGAGTTTGAGCATGTAAAATGGGCCGAAATTTCGAATAAAAGCGGTAAATTTTTGAACTACTATTCGCCGGGCAACATCTCAAAAACAGAATAGTAATTAAGTTTTGGTTTTTAATCTAATGACAAACAATACTAAGGGCAATAAGAATCGCCTTCTCTTCAGAATTATATTTATTCTATTTCTGGTCATAGTTATCTGGTTTTTGTTTGATTTATCACGCCAGACAACCGCTCCCTGGAATAAGAAAAAACAGATTGAACGCGCTTTCTGATGCTAGATTCAATCTGTACGACTTACAAATTAATTTAATTGATATATACTCGTTGGGTGAAATTAAAAATATATTATCCCTGTAGGAATGCTATATCGGTAGAAAAAGCAGTCATTTTTAAAAGCGAAGTGCTGTAGGGATGATATATTAAAACTTTTAAACCTATTTCACCCAGCGAGTTTGATATATCTAATTAAACAGAGAATTAAATACTAAATTGTTTAAAACGATAAAGTAGCTAGTACCGGATGATGGTCGGAGGCAAACCTACCATTCCACGACATCGAAATCGTTGCGTGTTTTTTGACTTTAAAGTCTGCATTTTTCACGAAGATATAATCAATTCTCATACCCTCTTGTTCTTTTGACTGAAAACCGGTAAACGAGCTATATGGCCCGAAATGAGGTGTAAGTGCCAGGTTTTCAGTATCAAGTAAATGGTCTGGATTAGCCATATCTGTCAGAATCTGAATCGGTTCTTTGCTTGGTGCGGCATTAAAATCACCTGTAATAATGGTAGGGGTGATACCAGCAATTTCTTTGATTTTCGATAGCAATAATTTGGCACTTTCTCTACGTGCTATTACTGCCTCATGGTCGAAATGCGTATTAAATACAAAGAAAATTTT
>CBIHRH010000068.1:0-12562 GCA_966212365.1 uncultured Emticicia sp.
TTCTTTTGTATATAGATATTGCTTAAGGTAACATAATAAA
Source organism: uncultured Emticicia sp. (assembly GCA_966212365.1). GTDB lineage: Bacteria > Bacteroidota > Bacteroidia > Cytophagales > Spirosomataceae > Emticicia. Next base: position 41 of record CBIHRH010000068.1, read on the forward strand.
AAGATGAATCCTGATATTTCTTCTCTATTGATTTTAACAAATTAAGTGATTCATCAAGTCTACTAGTATTAGAAAGGGCATCACCCAAATTGTATTTTGCCAGGATGAAACCATTGTCTAAAGAAACAGCCTTTTCAAAATCTGTAATGGCTCCATTTAAATCGTCGTTAGCCAGTTTCGCCGAACCTCTATTGTTATAAGCATCCGCAAAAGTAGGAGTTTTCTCAATTGCCTCAGAAAAAAAGCCGATTGCTTTATCATAATCTCCTTTTTTATAGGCTACATTTCCCTGAATAAAGAATAGTTCTGAATCCTTTTCACTTCTGGAACAAGAGAATAAAAATAATAAGGAAATAGTGACAAATGTAATGAACTTTATAAAAGTACTATAAGTATAATTCATCCTTTATGTTTGATAAGTATTGTTAAATTTTGTGGATTTATTTTTTGAATCGACAATTCTTCCGTAAAATTGTGTCAGAAAATACAAACTTCATAGACAACAATGAAATTTATAAAGGAAATCCCCAATAATTATTGCAAAGCATCACTATATGCCTGGAATAATAAGTTTATAATCAAGTTTGAAGCAGGAATGTATGAACAAACTTATAAGGTGAATGAATATGATGTGTCGGGCGAAGATGAAATTGAAGAAATGCTCGGTGATACATTCATGGAAAAGGTGATCAAACGTTTCAAAGATATGTCAGAAGACTTTGAATTAATTCTGGATTCAGTTGATTGAATAATAAGAAAGGGCTTAATCACGTGATTAAGCCCTTTCTTATTATTTGCACTATTTTAATATTTGCCACATTAGATTACTGTATGAAAAGCCACTTTTTATATAATTCTTCTTGCTCTGCAGTCGGCTTCTGCACTCTTTCCAGCTTAGCTCTGGTTGATGGATTAGCCATTAGTTTTACATCATAAGTAAACTCTCTCCCAAATCTTTTAACCTTCACCTTAATCACATCACCTACTTGTTTATCAGTAATATAACTGCTACCAACCGGATATTTATTACCATCGACTTCCAAAATCTCATCATTGACATTCAATCCTCCTTCATAAGCTGATGCTCCTTTCAAAACGGCACTTATCTTATTATTTTGAATAGTTGCTCCTAAAAAAGGTGTTTTAGTATCATATTCTTTCACTAATTTTAATCCTACATAATTAAAGAAGGCATCATAGTCAATGGCATCGGTACTCCAGACATATTTCTGAAAGAAACTATCCATACTTTTGCCTGCCACTTTCTCACAAGCTGCCTGAAATTCTTCATCTTTATAGCCGCGTCCTTGTTTCTTATAATACTCGTTCCACAAAAGTTTAAATACATCATCTAAAGTCTTTTTGCCTTTTGTTTCGCCAATAATATACAAGTTTAGTAAACTACCAATTACACCACCTTTATTATAATAAGAAATTGTACTATTTGTAGAATTTTCATTTGGGCGATAGTACTTAATCCACGCATCCCAACTAGCTTCTGCCACTGATTGTACTTTCTGTCCAGGCTGATTTTCAATACCACTAATAGAAGCAGCCACTTTATTTTTATACTCCTCCGGAGTAAGTATTCCTGCTCTTAGCAATATATTTTCCTGATAGAATGATGTAAAGCCTTCTGCTACCCATAACATATGCGTATAATTTTCATTATCGTAATCAAACGGCCCGAGTGCAAAGGGTCTGATACGCTTCACATTCCAAAGGTGAAAATATTCATGAGCAATTAATCCCATAAAACCCTTAAAACTGGCATCAGATGCATAAGCCATCGGTGAAGTCTGGCAAGTAGTTGAGTTCAGGTGTTCAAGACCACCACCTACACCTGGTAAATGATGTACAATAAACGTATAGTCTTTGCAGGGATGTTCACCCACAACAGTCGAAGCCGCCTGAGTTACTCTTTTATAAGCGTCAATTACTTTTTCATTATTGTACTCTAATGGCCCATTGCTGTACATGGCCACTGAATGAGGGATATTCTGAATTTCAAAATTCAGAACTTTATGTGTTCCGATTTCAATTGGGCTATCAACTATAATATCATAATCAGGTGCATAAAAAGTATTTTCAGCATCAGCTACTTTTTTCATGCCTGTTGAAATAGAATTCCAGCCTTTATAGGGAGTAATGGTCACTTTTGAAGGATATTTTTTCAGCTGAGGCACATACATAAAAATACTGGCTCCATTCAGATAACCATGTGTATCATCCAAGAAACTGGTTCTTACACTTAGTTCAAAAGCATAAACCTTATAGCTGATCTTTATTTCATTTGCGCCATTGGAATACACGCGCCAGGTATTCTTGTTGATTTTATCCGCTTTAACTTTTTTTGCTCCGGCGGTTGCCTCAATACCCTCAACGTTTTTCGCATACTCTCTCACCAGATAGGATCCTGGTGTCCAAACAGGCATTTTAAAATCTACATACTCCTTCTGAGGAATTTCTTTAATCTTCGAAATATTACTTACGGTCATCGAAACTTCAAAGTAATGAGTCCATGGCTGACTCATTGAAAGTGAGTAATTAATATTGGTTGTTTGTGCTTGTAGAACAGAAATTGATAAGAACAAAAATAGAAAAAAGCAGGTAACAGATTTTTTTATCATTTTGTTGTTGGGTTAAGTGATTTGTTGATGTAATGAAACAATTTTTTTTTCAAACAAACGTTTTTTGCATGAAATTACTCCATTTTTTCTTCTTTACCAAAAATGGCATTCTCTTTGGATTAAACTTTTATCTTTTAGATTGTTTATTTTTATATCCTATAGCTACCTTTGGTTGAGAGTGGCTTAAGTGCTTTTATAATCAATATTACTAACCCCAAATATTGACCCCTTAAAAAATATCTCCCCACGGGGTTGGGGACTTCAGACCCTATGAAAAAGACGATATTAATTACCACCGTCTCCAGCTTACTAAATATGGGCTTTCAGTCTTATGCCCAAAACACAATGTCTTATACTGACCCTGAATCTTATTACCATAAGGGTATAGAGCTTTTTCAGAAAAAAGTATATGCACCCTCGAGAGAGGAATTTCAGCATTATATTAAATCTACGCAGAAATCATTAAACGCAAATGAATTTAATCTTACCAATGCTGAGTATTATGCAGCTCTTGCTGGATTATATGTCAAAGCCCCTGATGCTGACATTGAAATTGAAAGATTTGTGGTTAATCATTCAGACCACCCGAAGGCAAAAGTAATTTACGGCGACCTGGGTAATTTTTTTTATGATCAGGGCGACTACAATCGGGCCATTCAGTACTTAGAAAAGGCAGTAAATGCCAATTCTACTTCGCTTGCTGCGTTAGAGTTTAAGTACAAACTGGCTATTGCTTATTATCAAACCAATAAATATGATAAGGCTTTACCTTTATTCAATGAGGTAAAAAGTATAGCTTCTGATTATTCCATTCATGCTTATTACTATTCAGGGGTTATTAACTACAAAAATGACAACTACGATGCGGCATTATCTGATTTAAAGAAAGTTGAAAGCGTAGCGCCTTATAAAGTTGAAATTCCAAACTGGATTGCTAATATTCTTTATGTTGAAAAAAGATATGATGAATTGTTGGCCTATACTGAGCCAATTATAGAAAAGCCAAATGGCAGAAAAATAGATGATATGTGTCTGGTAACGGCAGAGGTTTGTTATTTCAGAGACGATTTTGCCAAGGCAGCCAAATATTATGACAAATTCAGAACCTTCAGAAAAGGCACGGTTTCTAATCAGGTAACTTTCAGACATGCCTATAGCCTTTATAAAACAGAAAATTATGAGAAAGCCATAGAAAATTTTAAGAAAATTGCCGGACAAAATACTGAATTAGGTCAGCAGGCGGCCTATTATCTGGGCATTTCTTCACTAAAAGCTAATGATTTGAATGGAGCATCTGCAGCATTTGAAAGAGCAAAAAATGCAACATTTGACAAGGTTGTGCAAGAAGAGGCACAATTTAACTATGCGAAAGTAGCTATTGATTTGGGCAATAGTCAGCAAGGTATAACAGAAATAGAAAATTATCTTAAAATATATCCTACAGGAAAGTACGCAGATGAAGCTAGCGAAGTAATGAGCGAGGTAATGTTTGATGCTAATAATTATGCGCAAGCCATTGCCTATATTGAGGGTTTAAAGAAGAAAACGCCAAAATTGAATGCCGCTTATCAGAAGCTTACTTATAATCAAGGTGTTCTGGATTTCAACGCAGAAAGGTATCCAAGAGCCATTCAATATTTTGATAAATCGCTTACACAGCCAATCGATAATGAATTGAAGCAGAATGCCACCTTCTGGAAAGCAGAAGCGGCTTATGCGGCTAAGCTTCCGGAAGCAGAAAATCTGTATAGAGATGTTATTAATGGGAATAATAGTGAGACTTTGAAACAAAAAAGTAAATATGCTTTGGGCTATCTCAATTATAACAACAAAGACTACAAACAAGCCGCTAACTATTTTAAAGAATTTATCAAAGTTCGTAAAGATGAATCCAATCGTCAGAATTATGAAGACGCCATTGTAAGAATTGGCGACTGTAATCTGGCCATCAAAAATTACGATGAAGCCATCAGATATTACGATTTAGCCATCAAAGAGAATAGAACCGAGAAAGATTATGCTATGTACCAAAAAGCGCTTACACTAACCTTTTTGGGCAAAAATCAGGAAGCTTTACAAATCTTTGACAGAATCGCCTCGCAATACCCAACTTCACGCTTGGTTGATGATGCCTGGTTCCAGAATGCTACGTTGGAGTTAGATAAGGGAAATTACCAGAATGCTGTAAATTTATTGAGTAAAATGGTTAGGGAGCGTCCTAAAAGCGGTCTTATCCCTCAAGCTTTATTAAAACGTGCCTTAGCCTATGGTAACCTGAAAAATTATGAAGCTGCGCTAAATGATTATAAAGTCATTGTAATACGATACGGTAAAACAGATGTTGCTGAAAATGCGCTCTTAGGTTTGCAGGAAACCTTAAATACATTAGGACGCCCGGAAGATTTCTCTGCAATCGTGGATGAATACAAAAAAAGCAATCCACAAAGTGGTTCTGTTGAAAACCTTGAATATGAGACAGCCAAAAATCTGTATCTCAATGAGAAGTATAGCAACGCTGTTACTGCACTATTGAAGTATATCAGCAATTATCCGAGAAGTTCAAGTATGTATGAAGCCAAATACTATTTAGCTGATTCATATTATATTCTGAATGATAAAACCAATGCATTAAAATATTACAACCAGGTAATTAGTGATAACCGCACGAGCTTTGTTACCAAATCTGCTTTAAGAGCAGCAAGTATTGAAGCTGCATCTAAGAACTATAAAAATGCGATTGCTAATTATCGTGCCGTTATCATTTCCTCAGCAAATAAACGGGATATCGTAACAGCCTGGCAAGGTCTGGCAGACGCTTATTATTTTGCCGGAAATCAGGATTCTGTAATCGTATATGCCAGAGAAATTATTAACAATGGGGGCAATATTGTAATGGGTGCTTCAAACAAAGCACAATTGTATATCGGGAAAGCTTATATGGCGAAAAATGATTTCTCTAAGGCAGAAGAGGAATTTAAGAAAACCATTGCTATGGCCAAAGACAATAATGGGGCTGAAGCCAAATATTTCATTGGAGAAATGCAGTATCGTCAGAAGAAATATAAAGAGTCAATCAAGACTATGCAAGAGTTAGCTTCTGAATTCTCAGAGTTTTTGTATTGGTACGAAAAAGGATTTATTCTGATTTCAGATGATTACGTGGCATTGAACGATTATTTCATGGCCAAAGCAACTTTAAAATCAATTATTGAAAACTCAGAAACACCAGAAACTGTAGATATTGCCAAGAAAAAAATGAAAGAAATTGAAAATAAAGAGTAACCAATCCTCAATGCTTTTCTAATTATTTTTCAAAACATTTTAAAATATTTCTCTATGAAATTTCCGATTCAAAATATAAAAACGATTCACAGCCTTTTAATTATTACTGGTCTTGGCCTTATCACTTTACCTTCATTTGCACAAATCGATGATGATATCATCATTACGAAAGACCGCAAAGTAGAGCTTCCTCCTGCCAACCGTGTTTTCGAGAAAATTCCACCTTTAAAATCGAATACCGAAGATAAACAAATGAAGTATACTTTCTTCGATCGTAAACCTAAAGGAGTCGAAGAAGTAAAATTCAGCCCGAATGTGGTTTCTCCTGATGGCGGAAAAAAGAACCAGGAAATAGAAAGTTATAATAATTATGTAACCCTTGGAGCAGGTAATTATGGACGAATCTTAGGTGAGCTTTTCCTGAATACCAACCAGGAGAACAATATGATTATCGGTGTACACGCTTATCATAACTCAACCGTACGCGGGCCAGTTGATGATAAGAATTCTGCCAATATGTATGATAAGGCTGAAATCACAGGCAAGTATTTAGCTCAGAAATTTCAGGTAAATGCGGGTTTTAATTATAATAGAGATCAATATTATTTCTATGGCTATCAGAGACCTCGAGAAGATTTAGACCGAAAAGATATCCGTCAGGTATTAAATACGGTACAATTCAATGTGGGTTTTGAAAACACCGCACCAAATCCCAAGGTTGATTATGCTTTAAAGACCAATCTACGATCATTAAAGAATATCTACGGAGCACAGGAAACAGATTGGGGTTCGAGTTTTAATGCTTATTTCCCAATCATTAATGAAAAGTTTGTAGCAGTGGTTGACGCTGAGGCTTATATCACTCAAAGAAGTGATAATGAAGTAGATAAAAGAAACCTTTTCAGAGTAGAACCTTCATTTAAGTTGAATTTCAGAAGCTTCGGTGCAAGTATCGGATATAAAGCTGTTAATGAGTTTGATGAGGTAAAAAAGATTAACCGTACCAAAGGTTTTCCTACTGTTGAGCTGACGTATAAATCCCCGAGTATGTTTTACATTTTTGCAGGGATGGATGGCGATTTAGTTAGAAATACACTGGGCTCAATGCTGAACGAAACCCCATATCTTAAATCTCAGGTTCAGCTATTAAACACTGAAAAAAGCCAGGAGTTTTATGTGGGGAGTAAAGGGGATATAGGAAAAGGGTTTAGCTATAATGTTAGAGGTGCTATGGGTTATTATAAAAATTTGTATTACTTCAATAACTATACGCCTGATTTCGGTGAAGCTCTGGGTGATACTGCTAAATTTAATATTCTCTATGATAGTTTAAGAACCCAATATTTTAACGTGGTTGTACAGTTAAATTATCAACCTGTTGAGATGTGGCGTACTTATATTAGAGCTGATATTAATCATTATCAACGTAGAAGCTTTGAAAAGCCATTTCACAGACCTCTTTACACTGCTAAATGGGGCAATACACTCATTGTATCAGATCGCTTGTTAGCTAATCTGGATTTGTATTATTATGGCAAAACTTATGCGAGAAATCCTACAACTCAGGAAATAGTTATAAATAAAGATATAATAGACCTCAATGCAGAATTCGATTATTTATTCAGCAAACAATTTACGGCTTTTGTTAAATTAAACAACATATTAGGGAAGAAGTACGAACGATTTTTGTATTATCCGCAACAAGGTTTGAATTTTCTTGTAGGTGTCAATTTTTCATTCTAATTTAGCATAAAGATTGTTCCCAAATTATGTTAAGCCCTATGAAGCCTGTTGCAGAATACATCAGAACACTCCTTTATGAGCATGATTACGTAACTGTCCCGAATTTCGGAGCATTTATTGCTAACTACATGCCATCAAGTTTCAATGATATCAGTGGCTCTCTTATGCCACCTCAGAAACGAATTGCTTTTAACGAAATTTTAAAGCAAGATGATGGCTTGTTGGCTACGTACATATCAAGAAGAGAGAGTGTGACAATCGATGAAGCAAAAAGAACAATTCAGAATTTTGTATCTGAAATCAAAGTATCTCTAGCCAATGATAAATCATTCCATTTCGACAGAATTGGAGATTTCTCATTGAATGAAGAAAATAATTTAGTTTTTGACCCTGACCGTCGGAACAATTTCTTTAGCGAAAGTTTTGGCTTTGATAGCCTTTTTCCAAGAAAAGTCGAAAAACAAAGCTATACATTAAGCCAGACTTTTGATGCAGATGATGAAGAAATGATTGTGCATAACGATTCATTCTCTACAACTGGCACGCATTCTAAGTGGACTTATGTTTTATATTCTTTGCCGGTATTATTGTTGACCTCAGGTCTGTTTATTGTACTTTTTTCAAACCCTAAAAGTGGAGATAGTGCTGCAAAAAGTAGCTTTAATCCTTTAGACTATATCCCTAAAAGAGAAGAGTCAGTTAAAAAGACCGAAGCAGATATTCAAGCTAAATCTTCTGAATATGAGATAGTTAAACCTGTTTTTGATAAAAAAGAAGTTGAAGAAGTAAAGACACCAGAAGTAACATCGGTACCTGCCACGACGGTAGAAGTTAAAAACAAAGAGGTTGTGGCAGAAACAAAGAAAGTTGAAAGACTTCCGGAAGTAGCAAAGAGTACCGAAACTAAATCAACAATAATTCATACAGAAAAGCGTTATTTGATTGTTTCCGGGATATTTAAAAGTAAAGAAAACGTAGAAAAGCTAAGTGCTAATTTACTTAAAAACGGGTTCTCACCGAGAGTTGTTCAGTTTGGTAATTTAATGAAAGTAATTGCCGCTGAAGCCGATTCATTTGAAGAAGCCCAGGTTATTGCAGACAAACACCAGAATCTGATGGGTGAGAAACCTGCAATTATCAAGAGTAAATAAGTAAGTTTTCGATATATTTAAAACCTGTAAGCAACCCTTACAGGTTTTTTTATAAGCTATTGTTCAACAATAATTATCATGATAAATGCAAACCGCAACTCTTACCGAAGACGATAAAAAAAATCAACCTTTGGCTTTAGTCATTAGTTTGGTTATTTACGGCTCTTTCCTGACAATCTTGTTCTTTCTTAAATTAATGTATACGCCTCTGGAAGAACCTGAAGGTGTAGAATTAAATTATGGAATCGATTTAGTGGGTTCCGGAGATATTCAAACAACTAACAAAGCCAATCCATCTCCGAATAATTACGATGTGAAACCGGCAGCTAAAGAAGAGGAAGCAAAACCGGTAAAGGTTAAACCTGTAGTGACTCCTCCGCCTGTAGTAGAAAAAGCTGTTAAGGTGAAAGTGAAGGAAGCACCTGTCAAGCCCGTAATTACATCAAATGAAGATAGTCCGGTTACAGAGAAGGAAAACGACAAACCTGTAAAGAAGGTAGAAACAAAACCTGTTGTGAAATCTTCTCCTGTAGAAACTAAAACGAAGACTGAAACACCAAAGCCTGAACCTCCTAAACCCGAACCACCAAAAAGAACGGTTGATGATGGTTCACTATTTAAGAAAGGTACAAAAGGCTCTAATGGAGCAAATGGCGCTAACTCTAATTCGAACGGCACTATTGGCACAAGAGATGGCATTGGAGGAAATAACAACGGAGATGGTAAGAAAGGCGAGGTAGGCGATAAAGGCGATCCTAGAGGGACTTTGGATGGAAAGAGTCTCTATGGTAACCCAGGCAAAGGTGGTGGCTCAGGAGCCTCAATTGGTGGCTTAAGCGGTTGGAATAAAAAGAAGTTATCGTTACCTAACGATGGATCAAGTGAGACCGGAAAAATAGTGTTTAAAGTTACTGTAGATGATTCTGGTGATGTTGTAGGTATTAGTGTACTAGAGTCAACAGTAAGCCCTGCAGTGCAGAATTTTTATAAGAATTATATTCAACAAAAATTAAGCTCTGTATTGACTCCGGCAGGAACACCTCCACCAAGAGCGAGTGGGACTATTACAATCAATATTCAGTCGGGCAACTAATAAAGAAACTCGAACAAGATATTTAGGAATCTTTATTAATTTTGCATCAAACAATGAAGGTGATTATTTTAATCACCTTTTTTTATTGCGAATGAATTACGAAGAGACAATTGATTATTTATATGCCATGCTCCCGGTCTTTCACAGGGAGGGCGCAAAGGCATTTAAACCAAACTTAAATAATACGCTTATCCTATGTGAACACCTGGGGAATCCACAGACAAAGTTTAAAAGTATTCATATAGCAGGAACAAATGGAAAAGGCAGTACATCGCACTATATGGCCTCAATCCTGCAAAGCGCTGGCTACAGAACCGGACTTTATGCTTCTCCACATCTAAAAGATTATACCGAAAGATTCAGAATAAATGGTAAATCAATCGAAAAGGCGAAGGTTGTGGCATTTGTGGAAGATCATAAAGAACTTATTGAAGAGCTAAGACCCTCTTTTTTTGAACTAAGTGTTGCTTTAGCATTTGATTTCTTCGCCCAAGAGAATGTAGATGTAGCCGTAATTGAAGTTGGGCTAGGAGGTAGGCTGGACTCGACAAATATCATTCAACCAGATTTGTCAATCATTACCAATATAGGCTTTGATCATATGGATGTTCTGGGAGATACATTACCTAAAATTGCCTTTGAAAAAGCTGGTATTATCAAACCTAATACCCCAGTAATAATATCTGAAAGACATGAAGAAACGAGTCAGGTATTTATCGATAAAGCAAGAGAACAAAATGCACCAATATTTTTTGCAGAAGATAATTATTCTATAAAGGAAAATACCAAAAAAGAATCAGAAAACCTTAGCCTGATTGTTGATGTATATGATAAGAATGGTAATAAGAGCCACGGTGAAGTAAAGTCTCAGCTAATTGGAAAATACCAACTAAAGAACCTGACAGGTATTTTTCAATCGGTTGAAATCCTTAAAAGTTTGGGATACGAAATTTCTGATGAAGCCGTCAGCAAAGGTATTGCAGAAGTGGTTTCATTGACTGGTTTGAAAGGTCGGTGGCAAGTACTATACAAAGAACCGTTAACAATCTGCGATACAGGCCACAATGAACACGGCTTGAAAATTGTTTTAAATCAAATTGATAAACTTCATGCAAGTGGACTAATCAAAGGGGAAAAGCATTTTATCCTCGGATTCGTAAAGGATAAAAATGTAGAGGAGATTCTGCAATTGTTCCCAAAGGATGCAAATTATTACTTTTGTCAGGCAAATTCGCCTCGTTCAATGCCCGCTGAGAATTTGATAAAAATTACTGAATCAATGCACTTATCAGGATATCCAATTCTCAATGTGAACGATGCATTGAAAAAAGTGAGGGAAATTGCCCAAAAAGATGATTTTATCTATATAGGTGGAAGTACTTTTGTTGTGGCAGAACTGAACGAATTATAGAGTAATACTTTTTGATTTTTTAATACTTTTAATAATTACAATAAAATTTAATAGGAGAGTGGCAAGGCAAAAATTACCCCGATTTATACATAATTCACAAGCAGATAATGTAATTGAGAGAGGAAAAGAATTATATACTACTATCAAAGGCCAATGGAGAGAAAAGTTCTTCAATAATACTAACCCGGTTGTTTTAGAATTGGCTTGTGGGAAAGGTGAATATACAGTAGGATTAGCTAAGAAATTCCCTGAGAAAAACTTCATCGGCATTGATATTAAAGGAGACAGAATAGCCAGGGGAAGTAAAAGAGCGATTGAAGCAAACTTAAATAACGTAGCGTTTCTCAGAACTCCTATAGGTTTTCTTGAAGAATTTTTTGAAGAAAATGAAGTGGATGAAATCTGGCTCATTCACCCGGATCCGCAGCCAAGAGACAAAGAAGAAAAGAAACGTTTGACTAATATGAGTTACCTGAATCTATATAGAAAAGTACTTAAACCAGATGGAGATTTCTTTTTTAAAACAGATAATAGTGGTTTGTTTGAATACTCCCTGGGCACTTTTGTGGAGGCGGGTTATAAAATTTTAAGACAAACGACTGACTTATACAGTTCTGATTTACTTCCTGAGCATCATGATATAGTTACCTATTATGAAAAACTGTTTGTAGAGAAAGGATTTAAAATAAATTATCTGGCAGCGAAACCTTAAATAAAAAGGCCTATTTTAAGATTTTTATATCCTAAAATAGGCCTTTTAGCTTGCATAGAAAATACTAGATAAGCGTAGCGAAATACTTCACTGTTCTCACTAATTGGCTTACATAGCTCATTTCGTTATCATACCAGCTAACTGTTTTCACTAATTGTTTGTCACCAACAGTGACAACTTTAGTTTGAGTAGCGTCAAATAAGCTACCGAAATTAATACCAATGATATCACTGCTCACAATTTCATCTTCAGTATAACCAAAGCTTTCAGTGCTTGCTGCTTTCATTGCTGCATTTACTTCCTGAACTGTCACAGTTTTATCTAAAACCGTTGTTAATTCTGTTAAACTACCAGTGATAGTTGGTACACGTTGAGCGCCACCGTCTAATTTTCCTTTTAATTCAGGTAATACAAGGCCGATGGCCTTTGCAGCACCTGTGCTGTTCGGAACGATATTGGCAGCAGCAGCTCTTGCTCTACGCAAATCACCTTTAGCATGT
>CBIHRH010000069.1:0-12513 GCA_966212365.1 uncultured Emticicia sp.
ACCCCTAAAGGAGAACTTATAAAGAGCTAAACATTACTTTCATCATGAACAAACGTCAGTTTATTAAGACAATTGCCGCTACGGGTTTGGCTGTCCCTGCTTTTGGGAAGAGCTTTGACAAAGCCTTAGCCGGAGTTCAAACACAAAAGCCCGAAGAAGTTGCGGAGAATGAAGAGTTTTGGGTGGAGGTCCGACGTGGTTATAAAATCAAGCCGGATTATGTGAATCTTGAAAATGGTTACTATTGTTTTACACCGCAGGAAACCTTACAGAATTATATCGGCCATGTGCAGGATATTAACTTTCAAGGCTCTTACTATATGCGTACCCGACAATTTGATGATAAGGCCGAAATCAGAAAGAAACTGGCGGCACTAGCAGGTTGTTTACACGAAGAATTAATTGTTACACGGAACACTACCGAATCATTAGATACTATCATTGCCGGAATCGACTGGAAAGCAGGTGACGAAGCTGTAATGGCCGAGCAGGATTACGGCGCTATGCTTGATATGTTTAAATTACAGGCACGCCGCTATGGCATTGTAAACAAGATTGTTTCTGTGCCGAATCATCCTACTTCTGACGAAGAGATAGTTTCAATTTATGAGAAAGCCATCACACCTAAAACCCGATTATTGATGGTTTGTCATATAATTAATATTACAGGGCATATTCTACCCATCAGGAAAATATGTGATATGGCACATAACAAGGGCGTTGAGGTGATGGTTGATGGAGCACATGCCTTTGCCCACATCAATTATAAAATCAGTGATTTAGGTTGCGATTATTATGGCAGCAGTTTGCACAAATGGTTGAGTGTGCCGTTAGGCACCGGTATCTTATATGTGAAGAAGGATAAAATTGCCAGACTCTGGCAAATGTTTGGTGATATGGGTTATCAAGACGATGACATCAGAAAGCTGAACCACACAGGCACCAACCCGGTGCATACAGATTTGACTATTGCCGATGCCATTAACTTCTACGAAAAAATTGGCAGAGACCGTAAGGAAGCGCGTTTAAGGTATTTACAGGAGTACTGGACAAAACAAGTAAGAAATCTGCCAAATATTGTATTAAATACACCAGCCGAAAGCCATAGAGCTTGTGGGATAGCCAATGTAGGCATCGCAACCATGAAGCCTGCCGATCTCGCCAAGACTTTATTGGAGAAATATAAGATATGGACAGTAGCCATTGACTCCCCTACAGTAAAGGGTTGCAGAATTACCCCTAATATCTATACGACAATCGCCGAGTTAGATACTTTTGTGAACGAATTAAAGGAATTATCTGCATAAAAATGCCCACGATTCACTCGTGGGCTCATAACAATAGCAATCACCAGCAGATACTGATTTTCTATTTTTTTACTTTTACGGTTATTTTCGCGTCAACATCGCTTACTATTTTAGATTGTACGTCGATTTGACTTTCTCGTACGCCTTTTTCCAGTAAAGCTTCACGCAAGGCATAAGCACGGTCTTCACCCAAGGTGCCGCCACCGCTTTGTGAACCACCTGCAATTGTAATCTTAGCCTTTGAATTGTTCTTCAAAAATCTTACCAAATCATTTATATCACCTTTACCACTGATTTCGGCACTACCCTTTCTGAAATTAAGGTTTGGCAAACCAATCCAGGAAGTACTATTGTTTAATGCATTGCTGATAGATTCTCCACTGCCTGACGCATTATCAGTAGTGCTTGCAGGCTTCTCTTCTATCTTTGGTAATTCTGCCTTTTTATCTGCTACTTTCGTATCAGCAGGCTTAGGTTCGGCTTTTTCTACAGGAGTAATAATAGTCAAAGTATCTTTCGGTACCGTATTGAATGAAGTCGTATCAGGTATTATAGTTGCCGTTGTATCAGCCAACGGCAATGATTGAGTCTGCGAATCCTGCTGCTTTTTGTATTTAAACACATAAAACAGAATCGCAATCAGCACTAAAGCCAATAAAACCCAGGGAATCCAAACGGCGGGGCCTCCGCCTGCTGTATTCGGGTTCGGATTGACATCTCTCTCCTTTTCTCTTTTCCTTTCTTTAGCTTGTTCCTTTGCTGTTTTTCTATTTGAAGGCTCTTCTTTCGTAACCAGTTTATTAATCAAAACAGGTGGTAAGGCTGCCAATACGGCATCTCTTTGCTCATTCAATAACTTCATCAATCCAGAAACCCCCAAACCTTCTCTGGCTATTACTTTACCCAAAGCACCCAAAACCAGAGGAGTTGCCAACCCAATTAAAGACGAAGCCGAAGTTTTACGGATATTGCTTAAAGCAGAGATTGTCTCAACAATACCATTACTTTTGTTACCTAAGAAATGATTAAAAATATTTGTACCAATAGTTATTAATAATTGTGTTTTGTCGAAATTTCCTAACAGATTAGTTAAATCGTCGAGGATTTCTCCTGTGTGCCCGCCATCCTTTAATACATCCATCACCTTGCCCGCACTCTCTTCTGTAGTAGTATTCTGAATAATACCCCCAAGTACTGTAGGAACGGCTTTATCTAAAGCAAGGCTGATATTTTCGGGGTGCTCGCCCAAAAAATTGCTAACTTTTTCAATAACTGAATCAGTCAGTTTGTCTTTTATCAGTCCAATAATATTCATACAAATCTTTTTCTCGTGTAGCTAATAATTATTTTTGGGGTACGATCATAACAATTATGTTTTTACAAAAACTATGCCCAAAATCGAGACATTTCTAAAAAAAATCTTATCCGCTCAATAAGGAAACGAAAAATCAAAGCCGCTATTTTCTGCGGTACAAATTATAAATCGACCATTTTAAAAGATTGGCATACAAGTATAAAAATATTACCATTCAAGAATATTATATGATTTTTTAAAGAATTTTTCAATATAAACAACTGATAATCATTCATTTATGATTTTTATAATATAATTTTGTTGCGAAAATCAAAACATGCATAAAAATGGCACTTGTAAAACAATTTTCTAAAACCAAATCAGTTTGTAAAGTTACGTTCACGCTACCTTCAGAAGTTGTTAATGAAGCTAAGAAAGTAGCTCTTGTAGGCGAGTTCAACGAATGGAACTCAACAGCTACTTTGTTGAAGAAACAGAAAGATGGTCAATATAAAGCTTCGGTAGAACTTCCGATCGGTTCAGAATTCCAATTCCGTTATTTGTTGGATGGTACTAACTGGATTAACGATGAAGCTGCTGACAAATATGTGGCTAATGAATTCACTACAGACAACTCGGTAGTTGTATTGTAATTTGAAGAAGAAATTAAAAGCCCAAACGTTAATTAATGTTTGGGCTTTTTTATGAGCTATAAAAGCGGTTCATAGTCTAACTCCAGAAAACCTTCTACATTGGCTAACCAATACTGGTCTACAAACGCCACATGCTCAGGATGCATATTATATTTTTCGTAGAGGTCTCTATTGGCAAAGTCCATAAACAAGCCATAATCAAATGAATTATGCGCGCTTGTCTGGCGATATGTTATAAAATTCTCTACTCCTTCTATAGATGCCAGTTTATTCACTGCATCAAAGAATAACTGCTCTTCCTGAGACCCTATCGGGTGCTTTAATTTAAATACTACTGAGTGGCGTATCATTTCTTTTTAAATGAGTGATTGAGCCTATGCGGCCCGGTGATGAGCGATTTAATGATTAATAAATTCATAAATATCGCTTAACTACTCAACAATTCACAGTTAATTATGTTTTACTTAATCAAATTTAAGGGTTTTAAATTTAATTAGATTATCGCTTGGTTTATCTGGTTTTACTGCTACGATATATAAGTCACGGAAACCTTCAACAGGTTTGTCCAGTTTGCTTTCTACCCACTTCATTTTACCCCAACCCTCCGTCGGACTAAAGGTAGTTGAAGCCAGAATAGGCCCGGCCACTGAATTTTCTCTCACTTCTATCACACCAGATTTATCCTGAGAGGCATATTCAAAGGCAATAGTTTTGATATTGGTCAGGTCAATATTCTTGAATACTAGATATGCCTTAGATGCTCCTTGACGAAGTTCACCCCAGTCAAACACAAAACCCGGGTGTCTGTCAGAATCCATTGCTCTTAACTGATGATAGCGCAGGCGCGTAATATCCTCTGATTTTTCAGGTTTAGCACCAGCTGCTCCATTGTCTACATATGTTGCTTTAACGGTATAATATCCGGTTGTTTTATTTTCAATATGCTCTTTTAATGGCAGAATTCCATTTGCCCCGATAGGCTTAAAGTTCTTATTAGGGTCGTTGATGGCCAGAATGTACTTCACCATTTCGTCGGCATCCTGAGAAGATATTTGCGGATGCGCACTCATTACGTGCGTGCTACCCCAGCTTCCGCCACCACCGTCGATAATTTTCTTAGATAAGGTTTTAATGGTTTTGTTATCTCCACTGCCGTACTTCTTTGAAATCGCCAGGAATGATGGCCCTACCGACGTTTTATCAATCGTATGACAAGCCTTACAATCACTGGCTTCTATCAGGGTTTTACCCAATGACCCCAATTCTACTTTAGAATCTGATTTTGTGCCACTCACAGGTTGATAAGGATTTGGATAGTAATTATACTCTACCTTACGCTTTTTGGCGTTGATAACCTTATCTTCTGCATCATTGATTGATACGGTATATTCAAAAGGTTGGTTATCCCAATAGAAAGACTTGTTTTTCTTTGCATTAATAGCTACTACCGGAACAGCATTTCCTACCCTGACATTCAGTGTATCTGTACCTGTTCTGCCTGCGGCATCTTTAGCCATGAAAACTACTTTATAATTACCGTTTTTATCAAAGGTGTGTGTGTACATCGCTTTATCAGCAGGTAATTTAGTGCCATTGATATACCATTCGTAAGTGAGTTTATCATCAAAGTCTAAATCTACTCCCCTACCCGAAAAACGTAGTCTTAGCGGGGCTTTTCCTGCCCACTCTTTATACTGAGGCACATCTCTGATTTCGGAAGTAATAAACGACTCTTTATTTTTTCTTACTGCCAATACAGTATCTACAATACTAGCTATAGCCTGTGGCGCTCTGTTATCGTAATTATATTCAATTTTCACCAAACGGGCATCGGTATTATCGGCACCATAAACCGAGCCGTATTCCAATACATACATAATGCCCTCTTTGCTGAATGCCAGGTCAATAGGGCGTATAAAATCGCATTTTGTTGGAATACACGGCTCTGTTTTTACATAGTTTTCGTTCTTATCAAATCTGACTGCTAACATCCAGTTACGCATCCAGTCGAAAATAAACAAGGAGCCATCATAATACTTAGGTATCTTGTTTTTGGTATTAGAAGCATCATTATAGGTATAAAACTGGCCTGCCATCGCACTGCGCCCACCTGTACCCAATTCAGGGAAATCAGGAGACAAGGCGTACGGATACCATAACATCGGCGGAGTAGCCGGAGGTAATTCTTTCAGTCCTGTATTATTAGGTGAATTGTTGACAGGTTTCTTAGGGTCATAATTAGGACCAGGTTTGCCGGTTTCAAAATCCCATTCGGCATAGGCATAATTATTACCTACAAAATACGGCCAACCGAAATTGCCCGGTTTTTTGGCCTGATTAAACTCATCATACCCTCTTGGCCCTCTCGGGCTGTCTTCTCCGGCATCCGGACCAATTTCACCCCAATAGATAGTACCTGTTTGAGGATTAATGGCAATTCTGTAAGGGTTACGGCAACCCATGGCATAGATTTCAGGCTTTGTATTCTCCTGCCCTACTTCAAACATATTTCCTTTTGGAATCGTATATGTTCCATCCGGTTGCGGGTGAATACGTAAGATTTTACCTTTAAAATCATTCGTATTAGCCGCCGAACGCTGGGCATCCATCGGATAATATTGCGGGTCAGTACGTTCGTCTATAGGTGCATACCCATTGGATGGGAATGGCGTAGTACCATCACCAGTGGATAAAACAAGGTTACGGTCTTTATCAAATGCCAGCGAGCCTCCGTGATGCGAACCACTATTGATTTGTACCGGCACTTTTAATAAGACTTTTTCTGAAGTTAAATCGATTACATCTTTAGTTGAAATGGTAAATCTTGATAGATTGAAGTAAATCGGCTCACCCTCAATAGGTGGAGAATAATACAAATACATCCAACGGTTCGTATCAAAATCAGGATCAAGTGTAATGCCTATCACACCTGTACCGCCTTTCATAACTACCGGGAAACGGTGAATCAGTTTGAATTTATTGGTTTTGGTATCAAATACGGATAAATTACCTGCTAATTCAGTCATGTACACTTTTCCGTCGTTAGATACCGCCAATTCCATTGGGTTGTTCAGATCATTTACTAAAACCGTTTTCTCAAATCTGTTTTCCTCAGGCATGGTTATCGAATAGGCCTTTGAATAATCTAGTGGTTTGCCATCACCCATAGCGTAGTTGATACCACCTAAAAGATGTTTCAGAAATAAAGGCTCAGAAAAACTATCATCATTATGACCGCCACCGGTAAAGAAAGACCTACCTCCATCAAACTCGTGATACCAGGCAATCGGGTGATTTCCTCCATTAGTACCACCATCGTAAGTGCTTTCATCCAGATAAGCCAATGGTTTTATGTTCCGGTAGATAGACTTGTAATTATACCATTCGTCAGTACGCTCCCATTTATCAGGCAAGTGGTTGGTTGAGATATGCGATTTATCTGTTACAAGCACTGTTGCTTTTCTTACGTTTGAATTATTCGGGTGACTTTCAAAGTAAGCGCCTACCAATTGCCCATACCACGGCCATTCGTACTCTGTATCAGCCGCCGAGTGGATACCCACAAAACCACCTCCGGCCTGAATGTATCTTTCAAACGCTGCTTGTTGTGCGTTATTCAGAACATTTCCGGTAGTTGAATTGAAGATAACGGCACTATATTTTTTAAGATTATCGTCAGTGAAATCATCAGAGTTTTCTGATATATCAACTCCGAAATTATTCTCCTGACCCAATTTTTTAATACCTTCTTTGCCGAAAGGAATACTTGAATGTCGCCAGCCTTTGGTTTTAGAAAATACTAAAACTCTTTTTTGCTGAGCCAAAGTGCCATGATAAATGAAAGTCGTAAATAGGGTGCAAATAACCCACAAGCTTAAAGAGAGTCTTTTAGCAGGTTGTTTCATAGTAATAAGGTTAAATAGAAAGAACTCAAATATAACTATTTCCTGTTAAAACTTTGCTATTTTAAGATAATTCAGAATAATTATGCGATGAAAAAGTATAAATACACTTCAAATAATCATCGGTTTACCGATTTGACAGTATTTTATTTTATACAATTGCCTATTCACAGGTTTTCAAATATTTAATTTAACCCAAACAAGAATCTAATTTTGAGAGAGTTTTAACTATTTTTGGTGTAACAATAAGAGACAAATTCATGATTGATTCTGAAACCCCAAGGCTCTCACGATTGACCGCCATTATTACTTTCCTGCAAACAAAACGCCTGGTCACTTCTACAGAATTAGCCAGAAAATTTGATGTAAGTATCAGAACCATTTACCGGGACATCAGGGCTTTGGAGCTTTCAGGTATACCCATTTGTACAGAAGAAGGAAAGGGATATTCTTTGGTTGAAGGGTTTTCGTTAGCCCCCGTCATGTTTACAGAAACGGAAGCCAATGCCTTGATAACTGCCGAGCAACTGGTATTGAAAAACAGCGATACTTCTTTTATTAAAAACTATCAGGATGCTCTTATTAAGGTAAAGGCTGTATTGCGGACCAATACCAAAGAAAAAGCCCGGATACTCGCAGAACGAATTATATATAGAAATAACTCTCCTCAAAGCAGTAGTAGCCATTATCTGTCAATTATCCAGTTAGCACTTACTAATTATGCGCCCATTCGGATTGATTATGTGTCACAAGAGAATAAGACTACCCAAAGAGTAGTTGAACCATTTGCACTATACAATACGCAGGAAAACTGGGTGCTGATTGCTTATTGCCGGATGAGAAAAGAGAATCGCTCATTCAGATTAGACCGTATTCAGGCTTTAGAAACCTTGTCTGAGAAGTTTCAGCCACAAAACATTACCTTGCAGGAATATTTTGAATCGGTAAGAAAGAAATATTTTAATACCCCTGACATACCTCTGTCTTAGCTGTATTCTAGTTTTGCCGAAACAAAAAGCAAAATCATGAATTTAACACACATTCCTGCGTTTACCTTCATTGGCTTAAGCATCAGAACAACGAATGAAAATCAGCAAGCCACGCAGGATATACCTGCTTTATGGGCAAAATTCTTTGCAGAGAATACGCTTGCTAAAATCCCCAACAAAGTTGATGCTACCCTTTATTGCATCTATGCAGATTATGAAAAAGATTATACCAGGCCTTACACTACTTTTTTGGGTTGTAAAGTAGAAAACCTTGATACTATTCCTGATGGATTGACAGGAAAATTAATAGATGGAGGTAATTATACTACTTTTACAGCGAAAGGAAATCTTAATGAAGGAATTGTGGTGCAGGAATGGATGAAAATCTGGAACAGTAATTTAGATAGAGCCTACACAGCCGATATTGAGGTATATGGACAAAAAGCGCAAAATCCTGAAAATGCTGAAATAGATATATTGATAGCTATTCGATAAATATGTTAAGCCCGATAGACCAATATTTTGAACAACTGGAAGAACCTACCAAAAGCTGTCTGCTTTTCCTGAGGTCTTTTATATCAAAAATTGACCCTGATATTACGGAAACATGGAAATATAAGATGCCTGTGTATTGCTACAAGGGTAAAATGCTATGTTATTTGTGGAGACATAAAAAGTATAAAAGCAATGGCATTCCACTTCCATACATTGGTATTATTGATGGCAACCTGATAGATGAGTCGGATTTGATTAAAGAAGCACGAGCCAGAATGAAAATTCTGCTTATAGACCCGCAAGAGGATATTCCTGTTGAGAGAATTGAAAGGCTTTTGAGGGTGATGGTTGGGTTAAGGAAATAACCCAATCCCTAACCCTTCCCCAACAATGGAGAAGGGATGAAACTCTTTATTTTGATTTAATATTTCTTGATGGAATTTATGTAAGACGACCTTACTCCGTTTCCCTTTTTCCATATTCCGTTTCCCTTCTCCAAGCTACTCTGTTTTCAAAGATTTCACCGGATTCATCAGAGCGGCTTTGATGGCTTGAAAACTGATAGTAGCAAAGGCAATAATAACAGCCATTACCCCGGCAAGGATAAATATCCACCAGGCTATTTCTGTTCTGTAGGCAAAATCCTGTAACCAACTATGCATAAAATAGTAGGCGACAGGTGACGCTACTATCAGGGCTATTAATACTAATTTCAAGAGGTCTTTTGAAAGCAGGAGAATAATACCTGGAACAGTAGCCCCTAAAACCTTACGGATACCAATTTCTTTGGTACGCTGCTGAACAATATAACTTACCAAGCCTAATAGCCCCATACAGGCAATAAGAATACCCAGGAATGAGAATATCCAGAATACCTGCTGTGATACCTTTTCATTTCTATACAATTCTGCCAGATCAGCATCTAAGAAGGCATAATTAAAAGGTTGCTCAGGTAGAAACTTCTTCCATGTTTGTTGTAATTGGCTCACCACTGATTGAAAATCAGGTGTGTTGATCCTTACCCCTATCAGATTACTTGTGCGGGCAAAAAAGCGGTTATTTACAATAAATAAAGGCGTGATTTTCTGATGTAACGAGGAGAAATGAAAATCTTTTACCACACCTACTATTGTATAAGTTACTTCAGGACCATCACCTTGCACAAAATTGTCAGGACTAAATACCTTCTGGCCGATAGGATTTTTTAATCCTAAAGCTTTTACTGCTTCTTCATTCAGAATCACTGACAACGAGTCATTAAATTCTTTATGAAAAAACCTGCCATCGGCTATCTCCATATTAAGTGTTTGCAGATAGCCTTCGTCCGCAACCATAGCCTTACCAGTTACAGTTTCTTTCTCACCTCCTTTCCGGAAACTGATACCAAAAAATTGTTCCTGACCGGGTTCAGCGCTGGTGCCCCCTACCTTTTCGACACCTGCAATCTTCTGTACCTCATCTTTAAACACTTGTGTACGCTCGCCTAAAAAGCCCGCACCTCTTAAGTGAATCACAAAATCTTTTGAGTAACCCAGTTCTTTATTCTGAATAAAATTCAGCTGCCTGTATACCACCAGTGTGCTTATAATCAGGATGATAGAAATTGAGAACTGAAAAACAACCAACCCATTTCGCAAAGCATGCCCTTGCTTTTTAGAAGCAAATTTACCTTTCAATACCTGTATAGGTTGGAAAGAAGACAAAACTCCTGCCGGATATAACCCTGCCGCTAAGCCTACCGCTATTGAAAGTATCAACATGAGCGGTATGTTTTTCCAGGTAAAGAAATTATCCAGTATCAGGTTTTTATTAGCCAGATTATTGAAGAATGGTAAGGCAATCACCACTATCAGGGTAGCTACAAATAAGCTTGTTACACTCAGCAAAACCGACTCTGTTAGAAACTGGATAGATAATTGTGATTTTGTTGACCCTAACGTTTTACGGATACCCACTTCTTTGGCTCTTTCTGTAGAACGAGCCGTAGCTAAATTCATAAAATTGATACAGGCAATCAGCAATACAAAAACCGCAATTACCATGAAAATATAAACCAGATTACTACTTCCATTGGCTCCCAATTCAGCCTCCAGATGTGATTCTAAATGGATACTTTGCAAGGGTTGCAGGAAATAAAAATAACCATTGCCAGCCTTTACATAATCTTTGTAAGATACCCCGAAAGTTCGCTGCACTTCTCCTGCCGCATATTTTTCAACAATTGCAGGGAATTTGGCTTGTACCCGTTCGGGTGAAGTATGGGGTTTTAATAAAAGATAAGTTGAAGCTGCAAAGCTGATATGATTGGTAGCCTCGGCAAAGCGATTGCCTTTAATTGAAGCCAGAAAATCGAATTGAAAATGAGCATTCTTAGGCATATCTGCTGAAACCCCTGTTACCTGTAGTTTTGGTCCTTGCACCAGCTCAATATACTTACCTATAGCATTAGTAGTCCCGAAATAGCGTTTTGCAGTACTCTCAGTTAATACAATAGTATTAGGGGCTAACAATGCTTTTTCAGGATTACCATAAAGCAATGGCAATTTGAATACTTTAAAGAAATTAGAATCGGCAAATAAGACGTTTCTCTCCTGATATACCTGATTATTGTGTCTGATAAGGGTTTCTCCACCGTTATTAAAAATTCTAACAGTTTCTTCTACCTCAGGCAATTCTTTCTTTACCGATTGTGCATAGGATGGCGGAATAATGGCATATTTGGTTGACCTGCCCGGATAGATACGTTCAAGTGCCATGCGATAGACCCTATCCCCATTCTCCCAGAATTTATCGTAACCTAATTCATCAAATACAAACATCAGAATCAGGATACAGGAAGCCATACCGATAGAAAGCCCTGTAACATTAATCAGGGTTTGTAGTTTGTTTTTCAACAAATTCCGCCAGGCGATTTTTAAGTAGTTGCGAATCATAATACACCCCAAGCCCCTAAAGGGGACTTTTTTAAAGTTATAGAAAGTTTACTCCCAACGTATTAAGCTGTTCTCATCAATGGATTAGAAAATACAAAAAAAAAGTTTAAATCATCTCATTTATGCACCAAAAATGTCTTGATTACATTAACATAAAAGTGTGTGTGGTTCAATTAGCATTGTTTCATAAATATGTCCCCTCAAAAAGCATACCTAAGAATTAAAATTCTAATAATCAATTAGTTACAAAAGAATAAAGAGCAAAATTCGTCCACAAGCGGACAGTTTTTGTACGGTGGCGTACATTGGTTTTGGAGTAAGGATAAAGGCTAATAAAGAATAGCAGATTTGGTATAGATAAAATAAAAAAAAAGCAGAAAAAAAGTACTATTTTCCTTTCTCCCTGCTCTGTTTATACCGCCCTTTCGAATACGCTACTCGTATAAACCTCTCGTGCGTAAGCAACTCCCCTTTAGGGGGCCGGGGCGGTTTACTCCGACTTCAAGGATTTCACCGGATTCATTAAAGCGGCTCTGATAGCCTGATATAAAACCGTAAGCAGTGCAATGCTGATAGCCAGAACACCCGCTATAACAAAGATACCCGCACCAATATCGGTTTTGTAGGCAAAGCCCTGTAGCCAATCGTTCATAAAATAATAAGCTATAGGAAAGGCAATACCATTGGCAATGAGCACCAGGCGAATAAAGTCTTTAGATAACAGTCCCACAATATTTCCGATAGTTGCACCTAATACCTTTCTGATGCCTATTTCTTTTACTTTTTGCTCTGCTGTAAAAGTAATCAGTCCAAACAAACCCATGCAGGCAATCAAAATAGCGACACCTGTGAAACCTGCAAAAAGGCTACCCATCCGTTGTTCAGAACGATATTGATTATTAAAAGCATCGTCTAAGAAATAATAATCAAAAGGCACATC
>CBIHRH010000070.1:0-12490 GCA_966212365.1 uncultured Emticicia sp.
GCTCTGTAATATACCTGCTCAGCTTTGTCTTTGCCAACAGATGCATTAGTAGTAAATAAATAAAAAGCATGATTCGGAATACCGCTGTTGATATGTACCCCACCATTATCTTGTTCTTCTGTATTTTCTAGGTACAAATACTGCGACATATTTTTAGGTTGATAGCCCGGGTCTTTTGTACCACCCTGATTAGGATTCTGTAAACTACGTAAAGCACCTGACGGATAAGCTCCTGCTTTAATCACGTCTTCGCCCAAAGTCCAGTCGTCACGGTCAATCATGGCACCAAAAATATCAGCAAAAGACTCATTCAAAGCTCCCGATTGGTTTTGATACTCCAAACGTGCCGAGGCCTCTACTACCCCGTGTGTCATTTCGTGTCCTGCTACGTCCAAAGCTCCCGCCAGAGGTTTGAACGCATCCCGGCCATTGCCATATCCCATAAATGCCCCATTCCAATAAGCATTATCCATACCCTTACCATCTTCGTCGGCAATATTAATTACAGAAATAACGGTACTTCCTTTTCCATCTAAAGAGTTACGATTGAATTTTGTGCGATAAAAGTCATAACAAATACCCGCATTATAATGTGCCGAAACAGAAGTGGTACTCCAACTTGTACCGGTACTTGATACAACATGAGAATACTTCGTATTATTTGATGGAGTGTTTTTGGCGTCGATGGTCATTATACCACCAACTGGTGTATCTGGCAGCTTAGAGGTGGTTTTATTATACATGGGTCTTTGGGTATCAATCATGTAATAAGTACCTCCGAATTGCTGAATATTAAGAATACGAGTCACATTATTAAGGTCTTTAGCTGAAGCAGTAAAAGGACCATCTAATGCACAGGTATGATTAAATTTCCTCAGAATCTCCCCACTGTTGGCATCTATAAAATATACCCAACGCTCCAGCATATTTGGTCTGATAGTGAGGTAATAAGTAAGTCTTGCATCTAAACCTTTTTCATCGGTATGATAAATCACCAATTCTGAGGTATGGTCTTGTTTGATGAAGCTATTACTGATTTCTTTTTGTACAATCGATTTTTTGGCTACATCTGCCATTGCCAGTTCTATGGCCTTTGCTTCTGATATTTGCGGTTTTACGGATGCTAGTTTTGGCGTGGCAAAATTACGGCCATTCAATGTTTCTATTTTATTATTTCTTGAGTGAAGCCTTATTTCACCGCCATAAACAGGCACATTCTTATATTTTTGTTGCAATTGCATGTGAGTCATGCCTATTTCATCAGTTTCAGTGGCTTGCACTACCAATTCCTGATTAGGGTCTTGTATTTGTAAGGCGGTTTTTACCTCAGCTAAAAAGTTGGTAGCCAATGCCTGTGCGCTTAAACGAGTTTTTGTATCAGGCTTTGAGAAGTTCTCAATCATCAGTATTCTGCCTGTTTCAGGGTCTTTGGTAACTTTATATTTACTGATGAGTTTGGTTGAAAGCCCTTTAGTGCCTAGCTGTCTTGCATTTTTATCAATCTTCTCGCCTTTGATTTCTAAGAAATTGCCTGTTGGTTGATGGCTTTTATCTATTGATGATTTGTGTTTTCGCTCAAATCCTTTTTGGGCCAGCGTAGAAGTTGTAATAAATAGTAAAAGAATAAAGATTAGTCTCATAATAGGCGCGTTTATTAGTTCAATGTACTAAGTTTTCTGGTCTTAAATGAAATTATATGTAGTTATTGTGTTGATATTCAGATAGATACGCTTGCAGTAAAATCGAAAGAAATCCTAGTGTCTGTCCTGATGTTGTACTAATTTTTTAGTCTTTGATAACTGCTGATGCTGAATAGAACAAAACTACAAAATTTATGGTGAGTACAATAAAATTGCTCCGAGAAAAAAGAAAATAATGAGGAGACTTATCTATATACAATTCTTATCACAGTTGATAAGAAAATAATCTGTCTTTATTTTGGTGTAGAATTCTATTGAATCAGATATTCTAATAGCTTTTTGTAGACTTCGTAATAAGTACTAAAATCTCGAAATCCCATCGGCTTATATTTTTAAAACGAATTTCATTCCTGAATCAAACTTCATCAGCAATAGTTAATCATATACTTTTTTCTCGTAATTCTCTGTAATACTCTCTTCTTGAAAAAATACAGTTCGTTCATCAATTGTCCCAACTCATCCTATTCGTCATTTCGCAGACCAATCAGCCATGATAGTTTTGTCGAAGAAACTAAAAAACGATTTATGAAAAAGTTATTTGTAACAATCACTGTATTGTTTTCCTCCTTATTAATGAGTTGCGAGGTAGACAATATCAAGGCTGAATATGGGAAAGGGCCTAAGACAGAAGTACCTATGAGTATTCAGGGGAGCTGGATGTTCGGGCAGTTTTCTATGACTGAATATTGGAGCCAGGACCCTGCATCTTATGCGGGTAATGCCTTGCAACTGGCTATTGCTTTTAAGTTTAATGATAATGGCACTTATGAGCAATACTTTACCTCTGGCACTACTAATACTACAGGCCAGACTTATCAACAGTCGGTTACCAAAGGTACCATAGAGGTAAATGCCACAGCCAAAACCATCACAACTCATGCGCATACTTCTAAATATCGTCGCACGGTTAATGGGAAAGTAGTTGAAGACCGTGAATTGAGCGAAAATGAAATGACTAAAGATAATACGTATCACTATACTTTAGATACAGAGGCAAATGGCACGAGAGTCATTAATCTTACCATCGAAGGCACCAATAGCACATTACCATTTCAAAAGAAATTTTAATCTAAAACATCCGGTTAATCATGAAAACTTTTCTTAAAGTCTTAAAGTGGGTAGGTATTTCTTTAGTGAGTCTGGTCGTAGTATTTGTAGTAGTAGTATCACTACGCCAGAACCTTACCTATGAAGCGCCTTATCCGAATATAACAGCCAGTAAAGATAGTGCCATCATTGCACATGGGAAAGACCTGGCTTTAGGACCAGCTCACTGTGCCTCATGTCATAGTACAGCCAATGCAGATTCATTAATTGCTTTAGGCCAGGAAGTACCCTTAAGCGGGGGTTATAAATTTGATATACCTCCGGTAGCTACTATCTATTCACCAAATATTACGCCTGATTCAACTCATGGTATCGGAAAACGTACTGATGGAGAGATAGCTCGTGCGTTACGTTATGGAGTCCGTGCTGATGGAACTGCTATGTTTGATTTTATGCCTTTTCATAATGTATCAGATGAAGATTTAACAGCGCTCGTTTCTTATGTACGTTCGCTAAAGCCTATCAATAAGCCAAGAAAAGAGCATGTGTTTGAGCCAATGGGAAGAATAGTTAAAGCGTTTTTGGTAGAACCTGTTGGACCTGATGAAAAAATCCAGAAATCGGTGAAGATAGATACTACTGTGGAGTATGGACGTTACCTGGCGCATAATGTGGCCAATTGTGTGGGTTGTCATACACAAAGAGGACTTGCAGGAGGCTATACAGGTGAACTATTTGCCGGTGGCAATGAGATAGGGGGGCTTATTACACCAAATATTACAACCGATAGTTCTAGTCGGATTTATGGATGGAGTGACGATGCGTTTATTTCCCGATTGAAAGGTGGTAAGGTTAGTCCACAAAGAGAAATGCCATGGAACTCATTCAAAAGAATGAATGATACCCAATTAAAGGCTATCTATAGATATCTGAAAACTGTGAAGCCTGCAAAGATGCCTAAACAGGGATAAAACTTAAATTGTAGTGTTGTTTTTATATAGTTAGAGTATTTAGAAAATAAAGTGAAAATCAAAAAGATCGAGACTTCTGGTTTCGATCTTTTTTTATGGGCTAAGTTTAGATTAAGAAGATATATTATAGAGTTATCTATACTCCACCCTTTAAATGAAATATCCCTACTGGGGAAGCCAGTAGGGATAAAATATCGATAGTAAAGATTTGAAATTGTTAGAATTAAAAGCCCATTGCGGTTTATGGGTTAAAGCCTCTAGAATGATTTACTTACCCATCCACTTTTTAAAATCAGTTACCTTTTCACGGCTTACAATGGATTCTTTATCTACAGCAGGATTCAAGGATAAAACCAGGCGATTACCAAAGTAGTCTTCAATTTTGGTGATACAGCCAACAGATACATAAAACGAGCGGCTGATGCGGAAGAACTGGTCAGGTTCAAGCATATCTTCCAGTTCATCCATTGTATAATCTACCGCATATCTTTTATTGTCAGGCGTTTTAAAGAAATTAAGGCGTCCGTCGCTATAGAAATAACAGATGTCTTTTACCTCAATACTCACCAGTTTGGCACTGTATTTCACCAGGAATCGTTTACGATATTCTTTGGGCTGCAATTTTTGTTGTAGCTCTTTCACTATTTTTTCTAACGAATTATCAGCCGGTTTATATGTAGCTGATAGCTTTTTGAATTTTTCTAAAGCTGTCTGTAACTCATCATTTTGTATGGGTTTCAGAAGATAATCTACACTATTTACCTTGAAAGCTTTAAGAGCGTATTCGTCATAAGAAGTAGTAAAAATAACCGGACATTTAATGTCTATCAGGTTGAATATCTCAAAGCTTTGTCCGTCGGCCAATTCAATATCCATTAGAATTAAATCGGGGGTAGGGTTGGCCGAGAGCCATTCTACGCTACTTTTGATACTATCTGCCACTCCTACTACATTGGCAGAACCGTCTACAGCTGCAAGTGTTTTCTGGAGTTTCTTCACTGCCAGATCTTCATCTTCAATAATTAAAATTTTCATAAACCAATGTAAAGAAAGAGTTATACTGAGTATTTTTTGTACTAATTTAAAAACCGCTTATATGTCATCATACACGTTTAAGCACAATTGATTGAATAGTGGATGAATTGTGGTTTTTTATGAATGAATTGTATTTGGCTTCCATATCAGGGGTAACACAACTGTAAAATTTTTATTATCAGACAGAATCTGAAACCCCGGTTGATTTAAAAGATGGTACTTATTTCTTATGTTTTCGAGTCCCACACCACTACTGGAAACCTTGATTGTTCGGTGTTGAAGATTATTATTGACAACCAATTGCTTACCTCTGGTAGAAAATATGTCAATTACCAGTGGTTTATTTTTTTACAAAGAATTGTGCTTTACTACATTTTCTACCAGGAGCTGTAAGGTAAGCGAAGGTATAAAGTAGCCATAGTATTGCTTATCTATCTGCAGATTCATTTTTACAGCTTCGCCGTGACGGGTTTGCAGGAGCCGGAAGTAAGAATGAATAAATTTGACTTCATTTTCTACGGTACTCATCCCTTCTTCGTTGTTCTTCAATAGATATCGGTATACCTTACTTAGCTCGTCCAGAAATTGTTCAGCTCTTTGTTTATCGACTGTGATTAACGACGAAAGTGTATTGAAACAATTGAATAGAAAGTGAGGATTAACCTGGCTTTTAAGTGTATCAAACTCCTGAGTAATAGCCAGTTGTCTGAGCGTTTCTTTTTCAATAGTAGTCTCTTTCAGCCTGGTTAGAATAAAATCAGCTTCAAATAAGGTTTCGAAAGTGAGATAAATAAAGAAAACAAAGGCGAAGCATTTCCAGAAGTGGGCATTTTGATACTGATAACCAAACAAATGAAAGTAACCATAAAATGTGACAGGTAAAAAAGTACCTACCAAACAAATCAATAATAAAGAGATAAATTTTCTTGAAATTCGTTCAGAACTTTGTTGTACTTGTGGGTAAATTCTCTCCAGATACTGATTGTATCGCAAACGTATGAGCCAGACTATAAAACCCAAAAAGAAAACCAAAGGAAAAGAATATAGCCACAGACGGGAGTCATACCAGATGGAAATTTCAAACATAAACAGATGTGCCACAACAACAATAAATGGCATTGAAAACAAAAAGCTGAAAAGCTCAAGTTTGGGTATTGATTTAAAGTTCATCAGGCACCTCCTTCTCGATTAACGGTATAGTGATAGTCCGGCAGGAAACGTTCTGCTCGTTCACCAGTATATTTTTTCCTAACAATTGATATTTTTTAACCAGATGATCCAGCCCGGATTCAAAATCTATCGCTTCGGTAATAGACTTCGGATTAATGGTATTCCTGAATAGCAAAGTCTCTGTATTCTCTGAGCGGATATCTATTTTCAGAGGATTAGCTTTACTCATGATATTCTGCGAAAAAGCATTCTCGATTAATACTTGTAGGGTAAGCGGAGCTATCTGGTTTATTTTTGCGTTATCTTCAATCTCAACTTTCACCTGCAAGCTATCTCCATACCGTGCTTTCAGAATATGAATGTATGATTTAATAAATTTTAACTCTATTTCGAGCGTAACCATTGGGTCTTCGTCATTTCTGAGCATGTACCGATAAACCTTGGTCATTTCGTTCAGAAACTTCTCAGCTTCATTTTCATCTTCCTGAATCAAGCTTGACAGAGAATTAAGACTATTGAATAAAAAATGTGGGTTTACCTGACTTTTCAGTCCATTCAACTGACTTTTTTTATAAGCTATACTTAGTTTCTCAGTTTCTTCTTTACTCTTTTTCCACTCATTATATTGTACAATACCTTCCATCAGAAAAGTTATGAAAATATTCAGGAGCGCCAATGATACGTAATTCCACGCTAAATCGGTCTCAACAAAGTGATAATTGAGAAAGCTGAGCCAATCTTCCAGTTTATTTAAGTACAGGTATAGAAATAGAAAAGTCAACAAAAGAAAACAGGTAATGCTTAAAGAAAGACGTGTAGAGATATGCCTCTCATCCGGAAAGCGCTTTTTAACCTGTACTGCTATTGCCCCACAAAGTATAAAATAGGCTCCGAATGCTATTAATGTGCAGATACTTAATATCAGAAAATTAGAGATACTGGCAAAGTATTGCTGAGGGAAATTGTAATAATTGAATATAAATGCAAACACTGGTGTAACTATTGCCATCACCAGATTATCTTTGCCATTATATGCAGGTAGTTTGACTTTCATTGTATAAAATTCCCCAAATTTTTATTATTTAACCACGCGCTTCGGCTGAATCGGGAAAAGTCAGGATTGAAATGTTACAATGCTATCTTTACCTGAACTACCGAATGTTTTTCCTGATGTTGGATGTCTAGATAAGCTTTCAGGTTATCCAACATCTGTATGAGCTCTCTGCTTTCAAAAACGTACTTAACGGATTGTCGATTTAGGTTGCTGCTAAAAAATTCAATAGAAAAATCCAGAACAGACAGCACGACTTTTAACCGGATTTTATAAATTTCAGCCTCTGTATAAATCAGGTGCTGAATACTCTCTTTAAATAATATCAGCAATTGATGCCTCACACGCATATCCAGTTGTAAGGCTTTTACCTTCTCTTCAACCTCGAGCAAAATATTTGTGTCATTCTCCAGATTAAGCCCTTCTATAAACTCTTGCAGGCGCTCTATTACTTTCTCCATGCTATCATTAGCCGGATTAATGCTCCATAGCATATCATCCATTGCCACAATCATGCTCCCACTTTTATCATGAATCTGATCGATAAACTCTTTCGACTTTAAAGGGTCTGTATCGGTTTTTATGCGGGCTATTTCGCTTAATACATTGATATTATTCAGCACAGTGCTTACGTCCTGATGCAGACTATCAGCTATTGTATTACGCATTTTTACAAGTGCATCCTTGCGTTTCATTCGTTCACTATCCAGCCAGAAAATGATGGTCGCTGCCAAAACAAGTATAGTAATATAAAACCACCGAGCCTGATAAAAAGGCGGGTTTATCTTAATAGTCAATCTTGTGGTTTGCTTAGACTCATTGCCTTCTTCATCTACAGTTTTGAGTATAAAATGATAGCGACCAGGCGGCAAATAATTATAAATGGCTTCATTTTCAGCTATTCTCCAGTCACCATCAATCTCTTCCAGTTTGTATTTATTAATATAGGCACTATTATATAATAAAGTTGAAAACTTGATTAATATTGAGTTTTGGTTATGTTCCAGTTCTATTTCTTTGAGTTGAAGCAGAGAATCAACAGGTAACGATTTATTCAGGACCTTAAAGTCTGTAATCTTGACTTCGGGCGGAGTAGTATTTGTATGAACCTGTATGGGGTTAAATGAGACAAACTGATTAACAGTACCAAAAATAAGTCTGCCATCAGGTAAGTGGTAAGAGGCTGACTGGGTAAAATTCTCATTTTCGAGCCCATCAGTGCGATTAAAGGAGATAAAAATTACTTTAGGGAGGTTTAGTTTATATAAACCGTTTGTACTGGTAATCCAAAGGTAACCGTTCTTATCTTTCTCTATACTCGCATTAAAGCCGGAAATCTTGCCAGGTGCCCCGATAGTGCGTGAACGATTCAGCATCATATTATGGCATACAACACGGGTGGCCGTAAGAATGACCATTAGTGAATCATTACATTGCAAGAAACCGGCAACTCCTCTTTCTGGAAGTAATTTATTCTCGACAGTCAACCGACGCAATATTTTACCGGTAGTCGGATTAAACTCATATGCACCGTTTTCCGGGGTTGCCACCCAAATATTTCCTTTAGAGTCAGGTAGGAGTTTATTAATAGAAAATTGAGGGATAGCATCAAAAGATTTGATTTTGAAACTATTATGCGGTGATATTTTGAAAATACCTTTTGTTTCAGTACCAATCCAGAGCTCCCCATTTTTATCTTCTGTAATATGCTTTATAGGTTCGTTTGCCAGTTCATCCCAATGCATCCATTTGCAGGATTTTGTTCGCTGATTAAGGGCATACATTCCCCCGTTTGTACCTATCCAGATGGTATTACTATCAGAAGAGGTACACATAGACCATACATTATAATTACCATTCTGGGGTAATCCTTCTATGTTTAGAGGTACAGGTTTCAGGTTTTTATCATATTCAAAAAGCCCATCGCCCCAGGTGCCCACAAGCAGGGTTTGTTCACGTGTAGGCATAAAAGCATGAACCCTTCCTGTGCCTCGAAGTCCTGACTGACGATTCAGATGAGGTACATTGGTGAAAAATTCCATCGAAGGATTAAACCTGAAAACACCATTATTATTTGTAGTGACCCAGAGATTTTTTTCGCGGTCTTCGTAAATGGTGCGTACCCGCTCATAGGCAATGCTTTTCTCACTCGTAAATCCATTCGGAATCATCGCAAACTGGTGTGTATCTTCCTGAAATGCTGCGAAAACAAGTTGTCCTTTTACCCAGATAGTACCGTTGGATTGTTCGTTAAAACCAAAAATATCGTAGTTGCCCTTTAAAACATCCGTAAAGGAATAGCTGGTAAGTATTGGTTGAAGATGTTTCAAATCATAACAACCAATGGTAGGAGGGGTGCCGGGTTTAGTATACCAGAAGCGTTTTTTGCTATCGAAAAACAATCGGTCATAGACTTCTTTCTGATTCAACTGGTCGATTAAAATCTCATGGTCAGGATTATGCTCCGGTTCGTTCCAACGCTTTGTTTTCAGGTTATAAACCGCTAGGCCACCATTGCTTAGGCTTACCCAATACTTATGGGTATTTGGTTGATGAACGAAATCTACTATTCCCCATTTAACTTTGAAAGGCACAAAATTGTGTCGATAAGAGAATTCATTTGCCTGTGGGTTATAAGTAGTTAGCTCACTGCCACCCATCAGATAAAACATATTACCCGACTGGTCGGTTATCAGGCGCTTAATATAGGTAACCGGAGAAACACCCTTATGGAAATGAGTTTTTACTTCATTAAAAACAAACTTCCTGGTATCAAAAATTCCGACTCTTCCACTCGCTAAAAGCACCCAGAGATTATTTTTTTTATCAATAAGTAACTGCCAGACAGGGTTAGAGGGCAGTTTACTGTTAGCCATTTGAAAAGACTTGTATTCCTTACCATCAAAACGTTGAAGACCATTGGTTGAACCTATCCAGATAAATCCTTCACTATCTTGTACAACTGTATTGGTTTGGTAGGTAAGGAGCCCAGAGGCGGGAGTGTAACGGGTAAAGGTATATTGTCCCTTTACAGGCAAACGAAGCTGTAAAGAAAGAAGAAACAGGGTGAGAAATGGTAGTGTTTTCTTCAAGTGCTTTTTAGCAAAATTAACAATTATTCCTTTTCATCCGAAAATTAAATAATTGCCCTGAAAATCAGGCGCTTAGCTAAGATGGCATCAGAAAAAACGTGTATGAATTGAGGAAAAACGTGTATGAATTGTAAAAGATAAGCCAGAGAAACATGAATTACAACTCACGTTTCCCTGGCTTTATAGATTGTGCTTAGATTGCTCTTATTTACTGACAGGCGTTCTGAACAGCCTCTTCAAATTGTTTACGCTCTGCTGCAGGTATTCCAGGACAATCGACTACTTTACGCGCTGCATTTACTACCTCTCTACATTTAGCCAGGTTGGTGGGGTCCTGAGCAAATCTTTCGTACACTGCCAGATAATCTTTTGTCGTTCTCTCATAGCAACTAAGAGCTACTGGTGCAGGTTCTTCTTTTGATTTGCTACAGGCAAACATAGTTACGGCAATGGTAATAGACATTAATAGCTTTTTCATTTTTGTTATCAGTTTAAATGACTGGTTTATTTGTTTTTCTGATTCAAAATTCAAGCTTTTTTCACGGCTAGACTACCCATTCCGGTTGGATTGTGATTTTCGTTGCACCAATTGTAGTATTTGAAGTTATATCTTTTCGTAGAGAAGCGTTGTGATTAAAAGGTTTAAGCATAGACTTAATGGAAATTAATATTAGCGAAAAATTCTACTAGTGACCTAATTGATTGATAGTGAATAGATTGAAAGAGATAAGAACAGTTCAACGGCATCTTTCTCAATCCATTCGTATCTTATGCTGACTGAACTGAAAGACCTGTTTTCTTAGGATGGGAATCCTGAATTTTGGGTAAGATATTAACACAAAAATCAAGAAACCATGAAAAGAGAATTTATTAATCCTGAAATAAAGGATGAAGTAACGTTTACAAAATTCGCGTGTGAAACCGACTGGAAATTAACTGAAATCGATATCGTCCTACAAGCGGGCGGTGGAAATGATCCTCATTATCATAAAACTTATTCAGAGACTTTTACTGCCATTGAAGGAGAATTGGGAGTAAAAATTGGCAAGAAGAAGGAAATACGGATTTTAAAGCCCGGAGAATCATTTACGGTTCCAGCCATGATGATTCATTGCTTTTTTAATCCAGGCAAAGAAACGATTAAATTCAAGGTAAAAATTGCTCCTGGGCATGAGGGTTTTGAAAAAACAATCATGATTGGCTATAGTCTGATTGAGAACGGGCTTCTTAAAAAGAATTTTTTAAGGAATATGGCCGTACTTCTTTGCATGAGTGATATGAATATGCCAGGGGTATTTTCCATCATTGAGCCTGCCTTGAAATGTATTGCTTATTTCTCGAAAGACTACGAAAAAGCCTTAGTAAAAAAGTATTGCACTCAAGCAGCAATTGTAGATGAATTAGTGTGATAGGTAGCATGATGTATCTGCTATTTGTTTATATAGATGATAAGTATCAGAAACCGTCTCGAGCTTATTTGAGGCGGTCTTTTTTATAGATGTAAGAATTTGAAAAACCTGGAATTCAGAAAAAAAATTACTGCAAAAATCAAGAAACCATGAAAAGAAAATTTATAAATCCGGAAATGCAGAATGAGGCAACATTCATACAATTTGCCTGTGAAACGGATGAGAAAGTAACAATCATTGAAAATGTTTTACAGGCAGGAGGGAGTAACCAACTTCACTACCATAAAACGTATGCAGAGATTTTTACAGCTATTGAGGGAGAGTTAGGTCTAAAGGTTGGCAAGAAGAGGGAAGTTCTGATTCTGAAGCCCGGAGAGTCATTTACACTACCTCCTAAAACACCTCATTGTTTTTTTAATCCGGGGAAAGAGGCCATTAGATTCAGGTCCAGAACAGTGCCTGGTCATGAAGGTTTTGAAAAGTCAATTATGATTGGATTTGGTCTGAATGCTGATGGACTCTTCAAAAAGAATTTTATAAGAAACGCATCAATAATTCTTTCAATTGGTGATATGGGTATGCCGGGAATAGTTTCTCTTTTTGAACCAGTTGTGAAATGTATTGCTTATTTCTCGAAGGACTATGAAAAAGCACTGGTCAAGAAGTATTGTACGCAAGTGAATACTGTGAATGAGAGAGTGTGATTCATTTGTTTGCATATATAAGTAGTAGGTAAAAAGGCCGTCTCAGAATAATTTGAGGCGGCCTTCTTTGTATAGTTTCAGATACAGAAAGGCCGTGTGCATTTACCCCTGATGAATGTCGTTTTTGCCCCTCTTTTGATTGAATAAGTTTAGCTAATTTTACAAGAAAAGACTATGCGAAAAATAATTGTTACCGAATTCATCACGCTGGATGGTGTTGTGGAGGCACCTGGTGGTGACGAAACTCCTCACCCTCATGGCGGCTGGCAGGCTCAATACAGTTCTCCTGAAGGAGGAAAATATAAAATGGA
>CBIHRH010000071.1:0-12421 GCA_966212365.1 uncultured Emticicia sp.
GTTATTGTCAGATAACCCTCATCATCTAGTTCACCTACATCACCCGTGTGAATCCAGCCATCCGAATCAATCGTTTCGGCAGTCATTTGTGGCTCTTTATAATAACCTATCATATTCCAGGCCGAGCGGGTACATATTTCCTGCGTGCCGGGCATCAGTTTTATTTCCTGACCGGGATACACTTTTCCGACTGTACCATCTTTGATTTTCTCACGGGGCATCATACTTACGGCACCTAAATTCTCGGTCATTCCATAAGCTTCCTGAATTACAATGCCGAGCTTTCTGAACCATTCCAATAATGGAGGAGGCATTGGAGCGGCGGCTGTCAGAATAATCACTGTATCATTTAATCCTAAGCCTTTGCGAATCTTAGCCTTAATCAAGCTACTGATAACGGGGATTTTCAGAAGAAAGTCCAATTTGTTTTGTGGTAGTTTTGAGAGGATACCCAATTGAAATTTCGTCCAGATACGGGGAACAGCCAGAAAATGAGTTGGGCGTGCCGTTGCCAGATTCTTGGCAAAACTTTCCAGAGTTTCGGCAAAATATACTATTGCACCGGCTATAGTGGTTGCTGCCTCTATTACAGTTCTTTCTGCGATATGCGAAAGAGGAAGATAAGAAAAGAACCGGGCATCAGGATAATCTAATTTGGTATATTCGCGACTACTATATACCCCATTGGCTACAGCTTTAAAAGTAAGCATGACCCCTTTAGGATTGCCTGTAGTGCCGGAGGTATAAATGATGCTGAACAAATCATCCATTGCAGGAATGTAATCTTCTGCTTGTGGTGCATGGTTATCCATAATTTCTTCCCATTGCACATGATGAGGCTGTGGATTATAGGTTGGAAATGAAATGCGTGTAACACCTGTCGGAATACCCGCATCAATCGCTTTTACATCATCTCATTTACCTATAAAAATCACTTTGCAACCACTATGCACCATCACCTGATTAATTTGTTCAGATGTTAAAGTAGCATAAAACGGTACAGACACATGTCCTGACATCAGGATGCCGAAATCGGCAATAAGCCATTCTGCACAGTTTTTTGAAACTAATCCAATATTACTTTTTGGAGGGAGATTCAAAGATTTCAGGTAAGTAGCAATCTTTCGGGCTTGTTGCCCTACGTCTTTCCACGAAAAATCCTTATAGGTGTCTCCGAACGGTTGCCGGAGATAGATTTTATCCGGTTGATTCTTTTCCCGATAATAAAAATACTCCAATAAAGTCTTATCTGGAGAAAGTTTCATGTTAGTGCTTGTGTTAACAGATGCTGTGATTGTTAAATCACTATAAAAATAGCATGAAAAGATGAAAAAATTAAATAATAACAAGAAATCTGTGAGAAATTTTATCTATCGGATGGGAATCAGGAGAAAAGTAGTTTAGAGAACAGGATATTTGATGAAACAGGCAGTGTGAAAAAACAAAAGCGGCATGAAATAAGAAACTATTTCATGCCGCTTTAAGCTATTTAAAAAAATAAGTTCCTAAATATTTTCAAGGATACGCTCCATAGAAACCTGATAACCAATTTTCTCTTTCAATTCACTGATGCTAACTCTTTCCTGCTCCATGCTATCACGGTGGCGGATAGTTACGGTATCATCTTCCATTGTCTGGTAATCAACCGCAATACAGAATGGAGTACCGATTAAATCCTGACGGGTATAACGTTTACCAATAGCACCACCATCATCATAAACCGTTCTGAACGAAGATTTCAATGATTGCGCAATAGCTTCACCTTTTTCTGCTAATCCATCTCTTTTTACTAATGGTAATACCGCAGCTTTGATAGGTGCTAAGGCTGGATGTAATTTCAGATAAGTACGTTCTTTTTCGTTTTCTCCTTCACCAACAGTTTCTTTCGTAAATGCATTACAGAAAGTGGCTAAGAAAAGACGGTCAGCACCTACCGATGTTTCAACTACATATGGAATATAATTCCCATAAGGCTTGCCGTTTTCGTCCAGGTCAGCATCGAAGTATTGTTGTTTTTTCTTCGATAATTCCTGATGATTACGTAAGTCGAAATCAGTTCTTGAGTGAATACCCTCTATCTCACGGAAACCAAACGGGAATTCAAATTCAATATCAACGGCTGCATTAGCATAATGCGCTAATTTTTCGTGGTCATGGAATTTCAATTTTTCGATTGGTAAACCAACTGCCTGATGGAATTTCAAACGAGTTTCTTTCCATAGTTTGTACCATTCCATTTCTGTTCCGGGGCGTACAAAGAACTGCATTTCCATTTGCTCAAACTCACGCATACGGAAAGTAAACTGGCGGGCCACAATCTCGTTTCTGAATGCCTTACCAATCTGTGCAATACCAAAAGGTATTTTCATGCGTCCGGTTTTTTGTACATTCAGGAAGTTTACAAAGATACCTTGCGCTGTCTCAGGGCGCAGGTAAATTAAACTTGAATCTTCGGCTACTGAACCTACCTGTGTAGAGAACATCAGGTTAAACTGACGTACCTCTGTCCAGTTGGCAGTTTTTGAAATCGGGCAAACAATATTTTCTGCAATAATCAAATCGCGTACACCTGTTAAATCTTCGGCGCTTAATAATCTACCCATTTCAGCCAATAAAGCCTGTGCTTTTTCGGTTTGTCCGGCTACCACATATTCTTCGGCTTTACCTTCCAGCAATTGATCAGCACGATAACGTTTTTTGCTGTCTTTGTTATCGATCATAGGGTCATTGAAACCATCAACGTGACCTGAGGCTTTCCAGGTGAGCGGGTGCATAAAAATAGCTGCATCGATACCCACGATATTATCGTGCAATTGCGTCATGGCTTTCCACCATGCGGTTTTTAGGTTATTTTTAAGTTCAACGCCGTTTTGTCCGTAGTCATAAACTGCCTGAAGCCCATCGTAGATTTCAGATGAAGGAAACACAAACCCATATTCTTTGGCATGGGAAATAATATCTTGCAGTGAATTTGTTAATGCTGGTTTGCTCATTTAAATATTTTAAATAGATTTATAGCTGATATTGAAAATCTTACAAAATTAGTGAAAACCTCGCAAATACATGAGCTATCTTGTTATTTTTGAGTAATTTGTATGTGACTACCTTTTTATGAACCGACTGCGTAAATTTATCCGGGCTTCTTTGAGTATGACTTCCCACGAAGCTAAGGGAGTTGTAATGGCTTTTGGTATTATTATCGGAGCAATTCTTCTGATGTGGAGCGTGGACTATTTCTTTAGCCGGAAACCACAGAATCTGGTTATTTCTTCACCAAAAATACTGGATAGCCTGACAGTTGCAGTTGATAATCAGGCTGCGTCGTATAACAAAAACCGTCAGTTTAAATCAGATTATGCTGATAATAAAACTAAAACCTATAAGCATTTTAATTTTGACCCGAATACAGCAACAGTTGCTCAGTTAGAAGCATTGGGCCTGCCCAAATTCATTGCCGAACGTATAGAGAAATACAGGAATAAGGGAGGGAAATTTAGAAAAAAAGAAGATTTAGCTAAAATATACGGGCTGTATCCTGAAACTTATGAGAGACTAGAGCCTTATATTACTTTGCCATCAGCCGAAGAGGCATCTACTAATACCGCACAAGCTGAAATCATAGCCCAACCTATTGTAGCTGAAAAACCTGTGATAACTGTTCCTAAAAAAGCAGATGCGCTTGCTAAATTTGATTTGAACACAGCTGATACTACCCAACTGAAACTTATCAGAGGGATAGGCTCCGGTTATGCTAAACGAATTGTGAAATTCAGAGATATATTGGGTGGATTTGCTAATGCAGACCAGGTGAGGGAAACTTATGGCTTGCCGACAGAAACAGCAGATGAATTATTGAAGTATGGGTATGTAAATGGAAATCTTAAGAAATTAAAGATTAATCAATTATCTCTTGCAGACTTAAGACATCCTTATTTGAAATTTGCACAGGCAAGGGCAATTATTGCCTATCGGGAACAGCATGGTAGTTTCAAGTCGATAGAAGATTTGAAACAGATAAAAGTATTAGACGAGGCTACGATTCAGAAGATAGAGCCGTATCTCGAGTTTTGAATAGATAAGGAGCAGTTCTTTCAAGAAAGAAAGGTAATCGTTCAAATATATTCTAATTTTGTGTCAAAATAAATCCACTTCTTAATTTTGCTGAATTATCTCCTACCTCTATTATCCCTCTTGCAATCTCACTTAAATCCTCTGGAACCCCAAACTTTAGACCAGCTATTGAATTTAGATTGCCAAATATAACAATTTCACCAGTAATTACTACTTGAATATTTTTTGCTTCAGGAACTAACATAAGTTCATTTTCGAGACCTTTTATTAATCCTTTAAATGCTTCATTTATAAAGACGTTTTCATCTAAATCATTGTTTGGGTCTACTATAGGAAGGTATGTAATTCCATCTAATACTGTTATCATATCTAAAGCGAATTAAGTAATTCTCAAATATACAAAAATTATTGCTATTTCGGTATAAATCTTAATTTTATAAATAAGATAGAATTTATTGTTTTACTGACATATTAAATAAATTTAGTATCAAAAATGTCTTAAAGCCAATAAGTAGTTCAAAATTCTATTTGAACCCTTATGAACTTTGTCTCGTTCGGCTTATCTGCTATTTTTACACATTCTTACAGAATCTTCAAACTTATGTACTACTTCCCTAACTAAACTCTCATCGTCTGTATGTAATATGAAATTAGTTTTGCTGTCGCCATCATTATCTTTCAGATTGAACGAACCGCTTAACGCATTATCGTTGCCAAAGCCTAATTTCATTTTCAATCTATCAGCCGGAACAATCATTTTTAATTCATAGTTGCTGTCTTTTCTTGCATAAGAAACTCTTTGTACATCTTTCAAAAGCCACGAGATACTCATGCCAAAATCAACATCTGAATCTCTTGAATCAATATTCATATTCATCTGGCAACCC
Source organism: uncultured Emticicia sp. (assembly GCA_966212365.1). Lineage (GTDB taxonomy): Bacteria > Bacteroidota > Bacteroidia > Cytophagales > Spirosomataceae > Emticicia. The sequence goes on from CBIHRH010000071.1 coordinate 4,959, forward strand.
TTGAATTTGAAAGTCGGGACACTTTCTTTGCCATTTACATTCAGATTTTTGCCTTTTTCTTCTTTTACTAATCTGTCGAGATGGCTACTTAACCATTGTGTATTGGCTTCCAGGCTTTGAGCGGAAACCAGATTTGAGCAGCATAATACGAGAGCGAGTGATAATAATTGAAGCTTTTTCATAATTTCAGAGAAGATTAAAATTGTTAGTTTTAGAGTAGATGCAGATATGAATGAGAGGGTTGCGTAGCCATAAAAAAAGTCCTCTGCACAAGAGGACTTTCTTCATATATGAAAAAATATGATTTTACATGAATTTGAAATTATATGATAAGGATACAATCGGTGCTCCAAAAACAACTAACTTATACGCTGAGACTGCCGTTCCTTGTGTGCGGATAAATACCGAATAGGCATTTTTCTTACCATATAGGTTAAATACCGTAAATGTCCAGTTGCCTTTAAAGCGTTTATCTTTCATGCTTGGCTGGTAGATATTCCAGGCAAAATCAAGGCGGTGATAGTCAGGAAGACGCGCGTTGTTACGTACGCCATAATAAGGATAACTTGTTCCCTGATAGATAATGAATCCTTCCGGCATAGTAAACGGACGACCTGTGCTATAAGAGAAATTGAATGAGAAATCGTGGTGCTTACCCTGATTAATAATCACCTAAGCATTGAAAGAATGCGGACGGTCTTAGTTAGCTGGATACCATTTTCCGAAATTTATCTGATCACCAAAAGTAGTTCCTTCTGATACCAGGTTTAATGAGCGAGAGTAAGTATAGTTTACCCAACCGGTCATCTCACCTTTTTTCTTCGAGAACATTACTTCTAAGCCATAAGAGCGGTTTTTGCCTTGCAATAATTGCATTTCAGGGTGCGAGTCTAATAAGAAATCAGCGCCTGGTTTGTAATCAATGATATTGTTGGTCATACGATAATATCCCTCAACCGATAATTCATATACATTGCCCGGTAAATTATGGAATATCCCAGCTGCCATCAATGAGCTTACTTGTGGACGAATGTGCAGGTCAGATGTTTTCCAGCGAGAAGTAGGTAGGGGAGTAGTGGTGTTAGTCACTACCTGCATATACTGGCGCATGATATTGTAACCTAATTTGATAGAGGTCTTATCATTGATTGAATACTTTAAACCAACTCTCGGCTCAAAACCACCATAAGACTGAATTACTTTCCCTTTCGCATAAGAGATTGTATCTCGCACTGATAGTGCATCTTTAGGCTCACCGGGTGCATAAATGTGTACATCAGATGGCCCTAGTGCATAAAATTGAGAATATCTAACACCTACAGAAAAAGTAGTTTTAGGCGAGAGAGTAATTTCATCTTCGGCATAGATTCCTGTTTCTAAAGAATATTCATTGGGTGTTTTCAACGCTAATACACTTCTACTGGTGCCAGGACGCAATTCACCCGGAGATACTTTATATTTGGTAGCGCTGACACCAGCTTCTATATTATGCTTATTTAAAGAATAATTGAGGTTGGTCTTAGCTTGTTTGTAGTCTATATCTGATAATAAAGCGACTTTATTGTCGGTGTTAAGCTCGGGTAATAAAGTTTTTGGTAAATAATAAGCGGATACAACGGTTGTTTGCAGGTTTAACTTTGGTGATATCGCATAAAACCAACGAGCCGAGAAACTTCGGCTGCGGTAATCGTATTGGGTAGAGGTAGCATTGATATTACCGATTCCTCCTAGTAGTTGAGTCTGGAAAAAGTCTTTACTATAATAACCCGAAGCCGTAATAGTATTTTTGCTATTCAAACGCCAGAACACTTTTCCTACCAGGTCGGCAAAGTTGGCTTTTATATCATCTAGTTTTTTTGAAGCCAGTGGTAATAAGAAATCATTATAAGACGCTCTACCTGAAATCATAACGCCCAGTTTATCCTTAATAACAGGTATATCTAAGGTAAGGCGGTTTGAAACCAGGCTGATACCTCCATTCATTTTAAATTTATCTAATGAGGGCTGAGCCAGTGTAACATCCATCACGGCAGCGGCTCTACCACCAAAACGGGCAGGCGTATTACCTTTATAAACTTCAACACCCGATGCAGCTTCTGAAGGGAATGCCGTAAACAAACCAAACATATGCGTAGGGTTGAAGATAGGTATATCGTCTAGTAAAAGTAAATTCTGGTCGGTAGTACCCCCTCTGATATTCACCCCGTTAGACGCTTCACCTACGCTGGTCACACCCGGAAGCATCTGTAAACCTCTCAGAATATCTATTTCACCAACAGCTGCAGGGAGTTTACGGAGTGTTTTAATATTCAGCTGATTTACCCCTAGTAATGGACGTTGTACGTTGGCTTCTACCCCTTTGCTCGATACAATCACCTCTTCTAGTTCGTTTTCTAACCGACCCAAAGCATAGCTGCGCTTCATATCTGATAAGATTCTGAAACCATCTCTTACAGGGCGGTAACCAATAAACTTTATGGTTACGGCGTGTTCACCAGAGGGGATATTTAAATCAAAAAAACCATTATCGTCAGTAACGGCTCCGAATTTACCAAAATCAACATTAATTGATGCTTTGGCTAATGGTTTGCCATCAGTAGTATCTCGTACATAGCCGCTGAACCGATAATATACCTGAGCCTGCACAACTATGCTGAAAAATAGAAATGAACTTATGAGATAAAGTTTTTTCATTTGTAAGAAATGGGTCAATTGATGGTAATGAATATGATGATATTTGTCTTAGCGCTCTTATTTAGGTTTTTTAATTCTATCAATCCAGCCCTCCGGTTTAATTTTTGTTCGGGTCGGGCCTTCAATACATGGCACGAGCGGAGGTCTTCCCGGCTCGTTGTTTTCTTCAGGCTCTGGTATAATTGTATGATCTAATAAGCCCAAAGGAAACGCTTTTCCTTTGGCATTTTCGCGGCCAATCCAGTACCGCTTTTTTTTAATGCTCGTGACCATAAACAAGCCGGCAACGGGTTCGTTTGCATCATTTATGTTCTTTACATTCCCGATGATTCCAGACGGAGGTGTATCTACCAGATTGCCATTACTCTGTACCTGGTCGGCTATCAGTTTAAAATAACGATAGGCATCCGGAGAGACAGATTGCTGCTGTACCTCTATAAGACCTCCCTCTTCCAGATAATAAGGTATCTTAGCTACTAACTTCCCTGTAATGACATTACCATTGGTATAGATATCACTAAATACATTTAGTTCTTTACTGAAAAACATATCCCAGCAATCGCCATTACAAAAATAATCAAACCATATATTTTCAAATCCGGCTTCTTTTCTACAACCTTTTGGATCTCTTCCCGAAGCTATCTCAAAATATCTGCCATTTAAGCATGTAGTACATATCTCTTGCAGTTCCCAAAGCTTCCAGGTCCACATATAGTTATTTTTCTGATCGGCCGGGTCGGGTGTATCAATATATATATAATGTGCCGGGTTATAGAATTCACCACTCGGTATTCCCCTAAGTATAAATTCATCATAAATTTTAACTATATCAGCAACACCAACCATCGTTTCTACTCCTGACTGATATTGAGAGCCATCAGCCCTTTGAATAAATAACTGATAGCTACTGCCCGTTTTGGTACGAAAAGAAGTTGGGAGGGCATATGTTCCATTTTCCTGTTCAGTAAGAAGGATTTTCTCTTTTTTATCTACTAATAGCTCTACTTTAGCTTTTAAAACGGGCAATGCATAGGTATTTCGCTCATAAGAAATAGACTCAAATATTTTAATTTTCTGAGGTTCGTCAATGTCAGTAAGAGTAGCCTCAACGGTAAAAATAACTTTATTTCCATTAAAAGTTAAAGGGAATGGCTCAATACATGAGCAAACCCACAGTATCATCGAGAGAGAAATAACACTTTTTATTCTGGTCATTTCTAAAGGTTAGTTGTTTAATTCCACTAATTCACCCAGCCATCAGGCTTGAAACGCGTACGAACTCTGCTTTCTTCGCAGGGAGCTAAAGGAGGACGTCTTGGGTCTCCTGACGAAGGTTCAAAGTTAACAGGATGGTCTACAACGCCTATGGGTATTGCCAACACGTCTGCATTTTTCTTATCTAACCAATATTTTACCGAACGAACGCTTGTTACCATAAAGAAACCTGCTACGGGTTCATCCGACTTGGCCACATTTTTCACATTACCGATAATAGCTGCGGGAGGAGTATCTACGAGGCTACCATTATTTTGTACCTGATTAGCCAATAGTTTCAGGTATTGATAGGCTGATGATGAAATAGATTGTTGTTTGATTTCAAGCAAAGCGCCAGCATTAGAATAATACGGGATTTTCCCTATCAACCTGCCTATAATCGGTTGGCCATTTGAAAAAATGTCACTATAGACATTCAGGTCAGGATTATAAAATATCTGGTAGCAGGTCTCACTGCAGCCATAGTCGTAGGTTACTTCAGAGAAAGCAGCTTCCATTCTGCAACGTGCAGGAGCAGGAGTAGTAAAATACCTGCCTCCAACACAGGTCATACAAACCCCTTGTCTTTCCCATAATTTCCATGACCACATATAATTGTTCTTTTCATTGGCGGGGTCCTGGGTATCTAAATATACATAATATGCGGGTTTATCTCCTGAATTTGTTTCAATCCCATTGATTTTAAACTCGTTATACACCTTGGTAATATCAGAGACTTCACTCTGGCGTTCTTCCGTTGACTCATATTTGGTTCCATCTTGTTTCTGAAAAACCAGTTTATATTTTTCGCCAACTCTTGTATGAAAAGAAATAGGTAGTACATAAACCCCGCCACCTCTTTCAGTCAGAAGAACTCTTTCATTATTATTAATTACAATTTCTACTTTGGCTTTAGTAACGGGTAGTTCAAAGACTACGTTACTACTGCTATAAGATTCTACAATTTTAACTGTCTGCTCATCGGCTAAATCGGTAATTGTGGCGTCAATTGTTAATATTTTTGTTTCTTTTTGCCCTCCTAATTCAAAAGGTTCAACACAGGCATAAAATAGTATACAAATACACAACAGGAGTAGAGAACTTTTGCTTCTGAGCATTTTATTAATTTTAATTGGGTTTAGTATTAATCAATCCACCCCTGCGGCTTCATATTTGTCCGGTACTTGCCCGGTATACACGGAGCCATTGGCGGTCTCGGTGGTTCAGGTGGTTCTGAATTAGGTTCATAACTAATCTGATGACCCAGGGTACCCGTTGGCACCGCATTAGTTTCTTTGGCATTTTCCCGATTCAGCCAGTATCTGATAGTGCGCACTCCGGAAACCATAAAAAAACCGGCAATTTCTTCACCCGGATTAGCCACATTCCTGATGTTGCCAATTACAGCCGCCGGAGGTGTATCAACCAGGCTCCCGGTATTTTGTGCCTGATCGACCAATAGTTTCAAGTATCTGTATGCTGCTGGTGTAACAGATTGCTGCTTGATTTCAAGCAAGGCACCTTCTTTAAAATGATACGGTATTTTAGCTATTAATCGGCCAATAATGGGTTTCCCATTACTATAGACGTCGCTGAACACATTGACCGTTGTATTATAGAATATATCCCAACAATTGCCGTTACAGGCATAATCAAAGTAAGGAACATTTTTATACTTTTCTTCTATCAAACATTTGCCTTCCGGCAAAGGATCAACATAAAACCGGCTGCCATGACAAGATTTACAGATAATTTGTTTCTCCCACAATCTCCAGGTCCAGACATAATTATTTTTTTCATCAGCAGGGTCAGTTGTATCTAAATATACATACGATGCAGGGTCATAACCTGCTTGTGTTTCTTTTCCTTCCATCCTGAATTCATCATAAACTTTATCGATATCAGGGGTGCTGGTCATAACCTCTTCCCCCGACTCATACTTTGTCCCATCCGATTTCTCAAACGAAAGTTTATAACTATTACCTACTTTTAACCTGAAAGATGTTGGCAGGGCATAAATACCTGGTGCTCCTTCCTTAAGCAACACTCTTTCAGCGTTATTTACTATTACTTCAACCTTAGCCTGCCTGATAGGGAATGAGTAAACTACACTATTTCGATTCTCAGATTCAGCAATTGTAAAAAACTGCTCATCTGTAGTATCAGTTATGGTGGCGTCTACCGTAAGAACTTTCTTACCCTGCGGAAAACTTATTTCAAAAGGCTCAACACACGAACATACCCACAAACCTGCTGCAAGAACAAACCACGTTTTTCTTATTTTCATTAGTCAAGTGGAAATTTTATTAATTCTGGATGTTTTTAATATACCCAACCTTCCGGTTTTTGTGGTGTACGACCGGGGCCTTCAACACATGGATAGGGTCGGGCATTCGGTGCGGGAAGAGGCATATGGCCTAAGATTCCTATCGGCATAGCCTTACCAATGGCATTTTTACGGTCTAACCAATATTTCAGTTTCACCGTACTTGCTACAGAAAATACTCCTGCCACAGACTCGGTAGGGTCATTTATATTTTTTACATTTCCTACAATGGCCGCAGGAGGGGTATCAACCAGTGTACCACTATTTTGCGACTGCTCACTTACCAGTTTAAAGTAATGATATACCTGTTCGGATACTGCCTGTTGCTTAACTTCAAGGAGTGCTCCTTCTGTCGTATAAAAAGGTATTTTACTTACCATCTTTCCTAAAATGTTTTTGCCATTGGAGTAGGTGTCACTAAAAACATTAAAGTCTTTATTATAAAGTATATCCCAACACTCACTATCGCAAGAGAAATCATAGTAGTTTGTGTAGCAATAGTATTGTCTTTCCCACAATTTCCATGTCCACATATAATAATCCTTTTCATCAGGATTATCCGTAAAATCTAAATAGATATAGTTGGCAGGAATATCTTTGAAGTCACCCTTAATGCCTGCTACTTCAAACTCATCAAAAATCCGGTCAATGGTAGGCACCTGAGTCGTTTTTTCTTCACTCGATTCATAAGTAGTGCCATCAGGCTTCTTAATTCGCAATTTATAAGTAGTACCGGGGAATACTCTGAAACCAAAAGGAAAAACATAATTCCCCTCTCCTTTTTCAGTAGAATTAATTATTTCAGAACCATTTACTACAATCTCAACTTTTAGATTTGATGTAGGAACATTATAGGTGTTTTTTTTGAAGTTATAAGTTTCGTGAATATTAATTGTTTGTTCTTCATCTATGTCTGTCAAAGTACCCTCAATTACCAGATATTTCTTTTCACTTTGTACATCCATCTCAAACGGAACTACACATGCACTTGCCAGAAGCACGAGTGAAATCACAGATATTTTTGAGAATAAGCGCATTTAAAAATAGAGTTAGACTAAATAGATGTATAACCAACAAATATAACTATTCAAAGACAGATTAGAAATTAAAATGTGTCAGAAGGACATTTAATAGATGAAATGGCTAAATATGACGTTGAAAAGTGATTTTTGTATAGTTGTGTCTAAAA